>JAIDME010000036.1 GCA_029050705.1 Acetatifactor sp. | reverse complement strand
CCTTCAGCCCCTGGGGCACATCCCCTCTCACAATACGCTGGGCCAGCCCCTCCACCACTGCGGTCTTGCCCACACCCGGCTCGCCGATGAGACATGGATTATTTTTGGTCCGTCTGCTCAGTATCTGAATCAGACGACGGATTTCGTCCTCCCGGCCGATGACCGGGTCCAGTTTTCCGTCTCTGGCCATTCCGGTCAAATCCCGACTGTACTGACTTAGAGTTGTGGCCTTATTCCTGTTTTGAGCCTTTCTCCCCAAATCCTCCTTGTACAGATTGCCATCCTGACCGATGGCGATCAACGTGTCCACATAAATTTTCTGTACGTTTGCCCCCAGGGTGTTGAGCAGGCGAACAGCCACATTTTCACCCTCCTTGATAATTGCCATCAAAATATGCTCTGTTCCGGTCTGCTGTTGATTGAAACGTGCCGCCTGCCTGTGCGCCTCCTCCAGGATCTTCTGGGCTCTGGGGGAATATCCCTCCCGCTCCCGGATTCCCACGCCCCCATCCAGTGCAATGGATTCCCGAATCATATCTGTAACCCTGTTCAATTCCACACCGTTGTCCGCAAGAACCTTGTGGGCCACACCTGCCTGCTCTTTCAGAAGTCCTGCCAGAATGTGTTCCGTTCCCACATAACCCTGTTTTAAGGCGGATGCACAGCGTGCGGCTGCCTTCAGCGCCTCCTGCGCGTTATTCGTAAACTGCGACTGCATAGCTTATTTCCTCCGTCATCTATAATCTTCGTAAATCTCTTCAATCAGTCCATGTATCTCTTCTTTTGAAATATTTTTACAACTGCCCTTAGCAAGGATTACCTGCAATTCCTTTTTTAATTCCGCCAGCGTCCTCATTCTGTCAATGTCTATGGCAATAACCGCCCCTTTTCTGCGGTCCACCTTTACATACCCTTCCTGTTTCAGAACAGTATATGCCTTATTTACCGTGTGCATGTTGATACCGATGGTATCCGCCAACTGCCTTACGCTGGGCAGGGAATCGCCCTCCTGAAACTGTGCGGTGGCAATCCCCATAATGATCTGATTGCGAAGCTGAAGATAAAGTGCTTCGTCACTGTTGAAATCTATCTCTATAATCATGCTTCTTTCTCCTGTTATACCCATATTATAACAGAGTGGACAAAGTGTCAACTATAAAGAGAAGGGAAGAAAACACAAAATTTTCTTCCCTTCGATACCGTTTACTTTTCCTCAGTTCCGTCATAATTGAGAAAACCAAACTCAAATTCGTCATCATCCTCAGACATGAAATTCTTGGACTTCCATCCCTGCTGGCCCTGCGCAGGCTTCTGTGCCGAAGCGCTCTGTCCCTGACGGGCATCTGCCGGCCTTTCTCCTGCCGGTTTCTGACCCTGAGGCGCTCCCGCAGGCCTTTCTCCTGCCGGTTTCTGACCCTGGCTGCCTCCTGCCGGCCTCTGACCCTGAGGTGCCCCCGCAGGTCTTGCCCCTGCAGGTCTCTCTCCTGCCGTCTTCTGACCCTGCTGGCTTCCCGCAGGCCTTGCTCCGGCCGGTTTCTGACCCTGAGGTGCCCCCGCAGGTCTTGCCCCTGCAGGTCTGCCGGAAGCAGATTTATCTGTCCCCACAGAATGCATCACTTTCTGGGTCCCCCCCTGAGTCCTGGCTTCTCCGCGCCTTCTCAGGGTTTCCCGCTCTACCTGGTTAAAATATGCGTCATCGGACATATCCTTAATTTTGAACACCAGCATGGCAATTCCGGATGCCGCCGCAACCAGCAGGAAGATCAGAATGATAATAATAACCTTCTCCGTCTCCACCTTCTTATGCTCTGCTTCATAAGCCAACGCATTTTTATTCGCCTTTTCGAAAAGTTCCTCCTTTATACCATACCGTTCAACCGGGTCCTTGGTATTGTCCACGAGATACCATACCCCGCTGATTTCCTCTGTGTCAAATTCCTTTACCGCCACAGGATCCGGTTCTGTCACCGGCGGCTCCTCAACAGCAGGCGGGTCCTCCACCGGAGGCTCCTCAACATAGGGCGTCAGTTCCCCTGAGACTGTCACAAAATCCTCACGGATAAAGCCCTCCACCTCTGAACCGTTGTCACTGAAGCTCACCTGGTACCACACCTTGCCGCTGCTGTCGGCGGAACTTCTTCCCTTCACTGTCAGTACCAGTCCGTTGGAAACCGTAGTGACAATGTCACTGGAAGTAGACGCACCACTTCGGATTCTCACGGAATTTCCACCTTTTACCGTAGCACTCACGGGATTCAGTGCCTCCACGCTTCCGGATGGAGTGGATGCAGGCGGCGTAGTAGTACCGCCTGATGTTGGCTCCACCGGCGTAACCGTAGGCGGCGTGGTGCCATCAATAATCTCCACCATATCCGAACGGATATAGCCAAGCAGCTCTGAATTTACAAAGGTCTGATACCATATCTTTCCGTCACTTCCCTCTACCTGATTGGTGATGGTGATTATCTTGTCTCTTTCCGTGCTTCCCACAACTTCACTGGAAGTGCTTGGCTCCTTTCGGATGTTTACGCTGGAAGCCGTAACCTTGCCCTGGCTCTGAGCATGGCTCACTGTTGCGAAACCATCCCCGAACAGCCCGATCAACATAACCAGCATCAGCGTGAGAACGCCCTTCCAAATTCCTTGTCTAACCCGTACTTTTCCTGCTTTTCTCATAAGTCTTCCTCTCTCCTGTTTTCTAGAAGTTTTCGCGCCTGAAACGCCTTTGTCCTTCTTCTCCTTTCTGTGCCATTCCTGCTCCCTGTATATTCCTCTTTATCTGTGCTCTCTGCTCCGCTTCCAGATTACGGTGTATAGTAATCTCACACTCAGGGCAATACTGCCCGCTGCGGATAGACTTCCCGCAAACCTCGCATCGCAGAAATGTTCTGGAATCCTTTGCCACCTCCAGACGCCCTTCCTTCAGCATATGACGAATAGAGCGCTGGGAGACACCGATTGCGCTTTCAATCTGTGCTGCTGTAGCTCCCTTGTGCTCTTCAATGTACAGCCTCACCTTCCCATAGTCGTCATAGTCTAACTCACCGCAGTCCTCACAGCAGTATTCGCCCACTCCCTTAAACACCAGAACCCCTCCGCACTTCTTGCAGACACGCGGAATATTATACTGATCTTCCAAAAGAAGTCTGTTCGTTCTCATACACAGTCTCCCTCCCGTCAAACCACAATTCTGATCTTACGGCCTGCAGCCGTGATCTTCAGCCTACGGCCGTGACTAAGTTATTATTCAATTGCCGGCTTCGTCTATGGCTTTGCCAATGTCCCGCCGCATATACTTATTGTCGAAGGACACCCATTCCGCAGCCTCATAGGCCTTTGCTCTCGCTTCCTTCAGGGTGGCTCCCTTGGCTGTTATTCCGAGTACTCTTCCGCCGGACGTGACAATGCGTCCCCTGTCATCAAGTTTGCTTCCGGCATGGAAGCAATAGTAATCTTCCTTTCCCTCAAAGGTTTCAAGTCCCTTTATCTCAAAGCCTTTTTCATATGCAACCGGATATCCGTCGGAAGCAAGCACCACACAGACAGCCGCATTGTCTTCAAACTGCAGATCTGTTTCATCCAGATTCCCATCGATACAGGCATCCACCACATCCATGATGTCATTCTTCATCCGGCAGAGAACCACCTGGGTCTCCGGGTCTCCAAACCTGGCATTATATTCCAGAACCCTGGGCCCCTCCGGTGTCAGCATCAGTCCAAAGAAGATCACTCCCTTGAACTCTCTGCCCTCCGCCGCCATAGCATCTACCGTAGGCTGAAAGATGTGTTTTCTGCAGAAGGTATCCACCTCTTCGGTATAGAAAGGACTGGGTGAGAAAGTCCCCATTCCCCCGGTATTCAGGCCCTGATCACCGTCCTTCGCACGCTTGTGATCCTGAGCGGAGGTCATGGGCTTGATGGTCTTTCCGTCTACAAAGGCCAGGACTGACACCTCCCTGCCTGTCATAAACTCCTCTATCACCATCCTGTTTCCGGCGCTCCCGAAATGCTTATCCAGCATAATTTCCTTTACTCCGGCTTGTGCCTCCTCAAGGGTATTGCAGATCAGTACACCCTTGCCCAGCGCAAGCCCATCCGCTTTCAACACGATGGGCAGCTTTGCTGTCTCCAGGTACTGCAATGCCTTTTGAGGATCATCAAAGGTCTCATAGTCCGCAGTGGGAATATTATATTTTTTCATCAGATCCTTGGAGAACGCCTTACTCCCTTCCAGAATTGCCGCATTCTTCCTGGGACCGAATGTTCGGAAGCCCTCTTCCTCCAGAGCGTCCACCAGACCTCCCACCAGCGGGTCATCCGGAGCCACAAACACCAAATCTACCGCCTTTTCTTTTGCATAGGCAATCACCCTGTCAAACTCCATGACACCGATAGAGGGCTCACACTCCGCAATCTGCGCAATTCCCGCGTTGCCGGGTACACAGTAAAGTTTATCCACTCTGCTGCTCTTCTTCATGCTCAGCGCTATGGCGTGTTCTCTCCCGCCGCCGCCTACAATCAGTACTTTCATGCCGTCACCTCTTTTTTATTGCTTCTTTATGACTTTCCCGTCAACCACCGCAATTCGCCCGTTGGCAATATCATCGATAGCCTTGGGAAGCAGAATCCATTCAGCCTGCTCCATGACACGCCTCTGTAAAATCTCAGGGGTGTCATCCTCCTGCACGGGAACCGCCTTCTGAGCTATGATCGGTCCCTCGTCCATCCCGTCATTCACGAAATGAACCGTTGCTCCCGTCACCTTAACGCCCCGCTCCAGCACCTTCTCATGAACCTTCAGTCCATAATAGCCCACTCCGCAGAAGGAGGGAATCAGGGAAGGATGAATATTTACAATACGATTGCCAAAATGCGCCACTGCCTGCTCCGGAATTTTAACCAGGAACCCGGCAAGTACCACCAAATCCGGCTTTAATCTGCACAGTTCATCTGTGAACGCCTGATTAAAAGCCTCCCTGTCTGCAAATTCTTTGGGCGATATGCAGATCCCCGGAATCCCGTGGGCCTCCGCCCTCTTCAGTGCTCCGGCTTTTGCATTATTGCTGATAACCTCAATCACTTCCGTGTTGGTGACGATTCCGGCATCAATCCCGTCCAGAACAGCCTGAAGGTTGGTTCCGCCTCCGGACACACACACTACAATTTTCAGCATATGACAACTCCCTTTTCGCCCACCTCACAGCGACCCACAACATAAGGGGTCTCGCCTGCGGCCCGCAGTACCTCCAGTGCTTTGTCCGCATCTGCCGCATTCACCGCCAGCACCATGCCCAGCCCCATATTATAAGTATTATACATCATCTGTTCCTCAATTCCGCCGGTCTTCTGCAAAAGCCGGAATATTGCAGGAACCTCATAGCTATCCTTCTCCACCACGGCTCGTATTCCATCCGGAAGCATTCTGGGAATATTCTCGTAAAAACCTCCGCCGGTAATATGACTGCAGCCCTTTACTGTAACGCCGGCGTTCTTTAAAGCTTTCATTGCCCTGACATAAATTCTGGTGGGCTTAAGCAACGCCTCCCCCAGGGTAGTCCCCAACTCATCATAATAGGTGTCCAGGCTTTCCCTTGTCATTTCAAAGACCTTGCGAATCAGTGAAAAACCATTGGAATGTACTCCCGATGACGCAATACCGATCAGGGTATCGCCTTCCCTGATATTCGCACCGGTGATCAAATCCTTCTCATCCACAATGCCCACCGTAAAGCCCGCCAGGTCATATTCCTCCTCCGGCATCAGTCCCGGATGCTCCGCCGTCTCGCCGCCGATCAGCGCTGCGCCCGCCTGTTTGCAGCCTTCCGCTACGCCCTTGACAATTGCGGCAATTTTCTCGGGATAATTTTTCCCGCAGGCTATGTAATCCAGAAAGAAAAGCGGTTCTCCTCCCGCGCAGGCCACATCATTAACACACATGGCAACACAGTCGATACCCACGGTATCATGCTTATCCAGCAGAAAAGCGAGCTTGATCTTTGTCCCCACGCCATCTGTTCCGGACAGCAGCACAGGCTTTTCCATCCCCTTGATGGCCTCCACGGAGAATGCACCGGAAAAGCCTCCCAGCCCTCCAAGCACTTCGGGGCGCACGGTCTCCTTCACATACTGTTTCATCAGTTCCACTGACTTGTATCCCGCTTCTATATCTACTCCTGCATTTTTGTAATCCATTCTCTCCTCACTTTCCGACTGCACAAGCCTCACTCCGGGAATCACTAATCCAGATGAGAAATGCCATGTTTTCAGGCATTTCTCGGTGTGAGACTTAGAATTTCTTTGCGAAATGTCCTCTGGCATGAGCATTAGAAATTCTTCTCACACTGGTATCCTTTGTATCCTGTCTGCTGCAGCTTCGCATCCTTTGCAATTACCTGCTCTCTCTGTTCACGGCTGTAGCATTTCAGCTTTTCCAGCACCCCTTCATCAGATGCCGCAAGAATCCTTGCCGCAAGAATAGCCGCGTTCTTAGCCCCGTCAATGGCCACAGTCGCCACAGGAACCCCCGGCGGCATCTGCAAAATAGAAAATACTGCATCCATTCCGTCCAGATTTTTGCCCGAAAGAGGCACTCCGATGACCGGAAGGGCATACAGCGCGGCGCACATTCCGGGCAAAGCGGCTGCCATACCGGCTCCCGCAATAATTACCCGAATTCCCCGCTCCTCTGCACTGCTACACCACTCAATCAGCACATCGGGCTCCCGATGGGCTGAAATAATCCTGATTTCATAACTGATTCCCAGTTCCTCCAACATTTCTGCTGCTTTCGACATGACCTTTAAATCGGAATCACTTCCCATCACAATGCCCACAAGGGGCCTGATTTCCGCTCCTTGCGCACTATCCGTTTTCGTCATAAGCTACCACACCTTTCCACACACTTATATTACTAAAATAAGGAACTTTTCGCAACCATTAACCAAGAAAAAACAAAAACTTAAGAAAAGGGCTCATTCAGAGGTTCTGTGCCCGGAAGCACGAATCTGCCGTCCCTGATAATGGGAATCCTGACACCGTCTTTCCTTACGGCGGTCAGTTCACCCAGTTCGTCGTAGGGAATTGTAATATCTGTGTGGCAGTTAAAATAGGCCTCCATAGGATTTTCCTTTCGCAGTGCCGATTTGGAATTCTCCTTTGCCACAATTTCCTTGCCATCGGGATTGTACACCCGCACATCCTCCGTTCCCTGATAGCAGGTGTCGCCCACCGCAAAATGGGGCCCCGTCTTCTCCGCGATCAAAATAGGCAGCTTAGCCTCCACTCCCAGCCTTCTCGCCATCACATACGCAGTGGTATTCGTGCCGATTGCAAACTCACCGATAGGCAGCGTTTCATGGCGGAACAGAATATTCTCTCTGACAAAGTCTCTGTTTTCCTCTTCCTTCTCAAAATTACCGCAGGTGTAGTCCCGAATCATGCCATCCTCAAAGACAAGACACAAATCTCTGTATTCCAGACCGTTCAGAAACACCCTTGTCACGTGAAGAGTGCCGTTTGTTCCCTCCAGCACAGGGGAGGTAAACACCTCACCAACAGGAATGTTCACATCCGCCACACAATTTTCAAAGATAGTTTCCTTTTCGGGTTCTTTCAGTTTCCACAGGTTTACCTTTAAATCAGTTCTGTTGTCCCCACAGCCTCTGACTTCACAGTAATCCGCAGTATCCAGAGCGTCAATAATTTTCTGCTGCACATCACGGTAAAGCATGTAGTCCAGTGTGTTCAGCCTGATGGTTTCGTCAAACAGTTCCCGAAACACCGGACCCACTTCCGGCACGGGGAAGGAGATAATGGTGAAGCTCCTCTCCTCCTCAATAATATATTGCCGCCGCATCTCGTTGAATTTGGTCCGAAACTCCACCCAAAGTTTATCCTGCTCCTCGCTAAGCTTAAGATTCTCCGGTTTGTTCACCGGATCAAAGTCCGCTTCGCCAAAGGTCTCCACCACGGCAGGGCCCGCATAGCCATTCGCCTCCGCCCTGTATTTTTCATAACCTGCATGCAGCGCCTCCAGCTTGCGGTTCACATAGCGCCTGTCCAGAAACAGACTGTTGTCATCTCTGTGGTCATACTCGTACTGCCTGTTGACCGTGCCCCCTTCCACCACATTCCGGCTGATGACAGGCCGGAGACTCAGCTTTGCAAAATTCTCCACTGCCCGGCGGATCATCCGTTCAAAACCGATATGATAGTAAACACCTGCGGTCTTTTTCTTTGACAGATCCTTTCCCGTCACCTCAAATCCGATACGATAGCCTTCCGTATAGGTGTCCGCCATGGTTGCTATGGTCTCCTCCGGAAGAGATGCCAGATACCGGGCCGTCTCCAGTTCATTTTCGCTGACATACTTTCCGTAGGCGTACAGATATCTCACATCATTTAAATCACTGTCCATAATAATGTCCACGCAGAAGCGGTTCTCCGGGCTCACCGAATTTCTGACCCAGAGTTCCTCGTATCTGTCTTCATTGTCACTGACATGCCAGTACAGAATATTTTTAATCTCCCCGGCACCGGGAAGACCTGCATCATCACCGCCCGACGTTGAGCAGGCGGAGGCCGCATCGCTTTCCTCCCCCTCGACGTTCTCTGCTTCCGCGTAGGTAAATGCCGTATATACCTCCAGAAACAGCTCCAGCCCCACCACAAGATCCTCCAGCCTGCCATCATACACGGCTCCGATCAGGCTGCGAAGTCTGTAATAAAGATGACTGAGCAGCCCACCATACTCCTCGCCCAGCCTGCTCACCGCGTAAGCCGGATTGCCATAGCTCTCCTCATAATGAGCCGGAAGTACGTCCTCGTACAGTTCATGATTCCGCCTTTGCAGTTCCTCCAGGGCTGCCTTTTCCAGGCCTCCCTCTGCCAGAAATTTTCTCGTGTCATCCAGCAGGAGCAGAAATGCCGCCACCCTGTCAAAATAATGCTTCAGCTCCTCCCGCCCAGAGTTCTCCCCGGAGATACAGCGTATGCGCTCCACCGCCAGCTCGTAGCGTTCCTCCAATATATCCTGTGAAATCGTAATCTCTTCCATATCTGTTAAACCTGCCTTTCCTTATGTCCATTTGCAGCAGTTCAGCCCACACCGTGTGCAACAGTTCAGCCCACACAAATTCATAAAAGCGGCTGCTGCGCTCATAAAACTCAAAGGTTTACTCCCGCATACAAAATCAGGCTGATGCCTCCCAGCGCTAACAGATTCAGCAACACTCCCAGCACGGGAAAGAATCTGTAATAGTTCCTGTCGCAGGCCGTCAGCACTCCCAACATCACTCCCACCAGAGAGAAAACCATAGCCAGCACTCCCGTAAACCCGTATTTTACGGTAATCTCCCCTCCGCTCCGATAGGAAAAAAACACCACCGTCACCAGGGCTGCCAGGCTGATAATGCCTAAAATAACGGACATGATCGCTCTGTTGGAATGTCTCTTAGTTGTGAAAATATATCCTTTTCTTTTCCTCATAAAACTCTAAAAGGGCACTTCCGGGCGAGTTGTCCACCTCGCAGGAAATGCCCCGCAACTGCTCCTATTTAAAATAATATGTTTGACTTGCGTGCAAGCAGCCTGCCACCGGTCACAAGCAGCAGGATCCCCGTCACAGTACCTACCACAAGAGAGATAACTCCTATCGCAATATTTGTGGCTCCGGCTAGCTTCATCGTCTTATACACCTTCTGTTCCATAACTGTGCTCCTTTCGGTTTTCTTTTCCCCTGTGGTCAAAATATCATTTTGCTCGCTCATCTCTTCACTATGCACCATATGTTTCATAATATTTATCAATCGCCGCCTTTATTGTATCATCAATGTAGTTTTGTCCTTTGTATGGTTTGTTGTGCAGGTGCTCCACAACCTCCTGCATGTTCACGATCGCATGTGCCTCAAACCCATATTTCTGCTTAATCTCTGCCAGTGCGCTTAAGTTACCGCCCAGTCCTTTTTCCATGCGGTTTAAGGACACCATCAACCCTTTGATCTCCACATTTCCCTGAGCTTTGATAATGGGGAAGGTCTCCTCGATGGACTTTCCGGAAGTGGTCACATCCTCGATGATAACTACCCTGTCTCCCTCTTTGATACCGCTCCCGAGAAAAATGCCGACATCACCGTGATCTTTGGCCTCCTTACGATTAGAACAATAGCGGATTTCCCTGCCGTATAAATTGCTGTAAGCAATAGCCGCCGTCACACTTAAGGGTATGCCCTTGTAAGCCGGGCCAAACAGCACGTCAAAATCATCTCCAAAGTTTTCATGGATTGCCCGGGCATAATACTCTCCCAGCTTTCGCAGCTGCGTCCCTGTCACATAGGCCCCGGCGTTCATGAAAAAGGGAGATTTTCTGCCGCTTTTTAAAGTAAACTCACCAAACTTCAGTGCCTGGCTGTCCACCATAAACTCAATGAACTCCTCTTTATACTGTTCCATTCGTCTCAAGGCTCCTTTGATTTTCTTCCTTTACTTTACCACAAGACTGAAGTTTCTTCAATGGATTTTTTTCTGCACACAAAAAGGGCGCATAAACGCCCTTTTTGTGCAAAACTTATCCTTTTACGGCACCGCCGGTCACGCCTTCCACATAATACTTCTGGAGACACATAAACAGGATTGTGATGGGAATGGCAACCAGAACGCCGCCGGCACAGAACTCTGTGTAGTGGGCTGCCAGACTGCTTGCACTTCCGATCATATTGTTCAAACCGACCGCAACGTTCATACCTTCACTGGTGTTGTGCGCAATATAGCTTGCAAACATGAAATCTCCCCAGGGAGACATAAATGCTGTTAAGATGGTATAAATAATAATGGGCTTTGACATGGGAATGATAATGGAGAAAAGTACCCGCGCCCTTGTGGCTCCATCCACTCTCGCCGCCTCGTCCAGAGACTTGGGAACCGTGTCAAAGAAGCCCTTGGATACATAATAACCCATACCTGAGCTTGCGGTATATACAAGAATCAGTCCCCAGATGGCGCCTGTTCCGGTCAATCCTATACTGCTCAATACCTTGTACAGAATGATCATGGACAGAAAACCGGGGAACATACCGATGACAAGCATAGCGTTCATCAACAGCTTTCTTGATGCAAACCTGGTTCTCGATAAGGTATAGCTTACGCAGAGCACCATGATCGGCTGAATAATCGCCACCGCAATGGCAATGATCAGGGTGTTTAAATACCATTTCGGATATTTCACTACATCGGAGCCGGCAAAAAGCGCCGCGTAATTCTTCAGACTCCATTCCTTCGGGAACACATAGCCCACCTGCATGGTCGTCTCACCGCGGAATGACTCAAGCACGATCATAAAAAACGGGATCAGCCAAACAATGGAAATAATCGCCAGTATAACATAAGTGATGATATTACCGGTCATGGTCTTTCTCTTTAAGCTTTTTAATTTCTTGGAAGTTTTCTCACTCATTATTGGAAATCCTCCTCATTCTTATTTGACGGCAGGACATTGTATACAATCAGTGACAGTACCGCAACCACAATAAATATCAGGATACCAACCACCGAAGCCAGCTTATAGTTACTGTCCGCACCGGTGGTAATCTTATACAGCCAGGTGATCAGCAAGTCCGTGTCCGTGGCCGAGGTTCCGCCAACCGTCAGCTTCGGATCGGAGATTGCTCCTCCTGTCAGAAGAAAGATCACGTTAAAGTTGTTGATATTGCCGATAAAGCTGGTCAGCAGGTAAGGGCCCGTAATAAACAGCATATAGGGAAGCGTGATCTTCACAAACTGCTGAACGGCATTTGCCCCGTCGATCTTTGCGGACTCATACAGATCCTCCGGAATGTTCATGAGGATTCCGGTAGCGATCAGCATCAGATACGGAATACCGATCCAGATATTGATCGCGATGACAAGAATTCTTGCCGAAGTTGCATTCCCCCAGAAGTCAAAGGGTGCGTCGAGAATTCCCACCTGCTGAAGGAAACCGCTGATCAGGCCGTTCTTGGCAAAAAGCTTCGACATGTACATCAGAGAGATAAACTGGGGTACAGCGCTTGTCAGCACCAGGATTCCGCGCCATACCTTTTTAAATTTGATTCCCTTCTTATTGATCAGAAGCGCTACCACAATTCCAAGGAAGTAATTCGAAAAGGTGGCAAAAAATGCCCAGGTAAGTGTCCACCCCAGAATGTGCTTAAATGCGTAATTTAAATTGCTCTGCGTGGTATTAAACAACTCCGCAAAGTTTTTCCAACCCACCCATGTAAACAGATTACTGAATCCGTCATGAGCACCGTCATAGTTCGTGAATGCAACAACGATCATGAACACGATGGGCAGCACCGTAAACAAAAGAATTCCAAGCAGCGGGACTGCAAGCAGCGTCTTATGGAATTTAGCATCTACCAGGTCATGAATATCCGCCTGAAACTTCTGCGGGCGCTTTCCGTTCCGGATGATCTCATCATTCTCACTGCTCTGCTTAATGCTCATTCTCCAGACGATCACTGCAGCAATACAGAACACCAGCGAGAGTCCTCCGAAAAGAAGAATCTTAAAGGAATCATCTCCTGCCACACGGACATAGGTATCCAATATCGGATCATATTGCTCGCCTGCATTAACATCCCCCAGGGTGCCTAATTTACTCATCCACCCTGCGCCGATTGTTACGGTATACCAGATAAATACGATTTCAAACAGCAAAAACGCTGCGCCCCGCACGATCTGGCCGCACGTAAAATTGCCGAATCCCATAATAAGGTAAGATATCTTGGTTCTCCACGACCCTTTGATCAGAGTCATAACTAAATCCCTGAGTTCTCTGCCGACTGCACATACGGCTGTCTTAACGCCACGTCCGATGGCCTTGCCGATTCCGACAAAAAAAGCCGGTATTGCCGCAAGGAACCGACGAATATTATATAAAAATCGCTGAAGGGTTCCCAGCTCCTGATATT
>JAIDME010000359.1 GCA_029050705.1 Acetatifactor sp. | reverse complement strand
GATATGATGTGGTAAATGACCGGCTTCTGTCGTCAGTAGATGCAGATGCCCTTATGGAGGATGATCCGGAGAACTTTCTGGCAGCTGCTTTGTTGGATGAAATTCCGGAATTCTGTGCTGATGATGCTGACTATATCTTGGATGTGGTGGAGCAGTATCTTAAATTGATTGAGGGTGATTTTGAGACCAGAAAGAAGGTTGTACGCCGATATGCTACGGCCATTGTGGAAGATTTGAGAAAACAGATATACGCTGCGAAGGAGGAACATACAGAATTTCTCTATAATGTTCAAAAAGATCTGATTGTCTTTGGCAGCGGTGTAAAGAACATCCGAAAGAACAATGGTGTTTTGCATTATACAAAGGAAATAAGTGATAAGAGGAATATCCGGCAATATGTTTTTGAGGGATATAAAAAGTCATATTACAGCCAGAATGCTTTTGACAGCGATGATGAACGCCGCTTTTCCGTGATTCTGGAGGAAGATGATGCAGTGTTGCGGTTTATCAAGCCGCCGCTGAATCAGCTTGGACTGTTTTATAAGGCTGGTAAGCAATATAATCCGGATTTTATTGTGGAGACGAATGACGCAAAGTATATGATAGAGATCAAAGCGGCTAACCGTACAGACGATGCGGATGTCCTTGATAAAGCGAAATCAGCCATACAATGGTGCTCCTGTGCAACGGATGTCGATACGGACCATAAACCCTGGCACTTTAAGCTGATTCCGGGGCAGGAAATCATTATTGGGAATACATTCAAATATGTTGTGGGAAAAGCTGTTCCCATAAGAACAGAGGAGGATTGAAATGGCAGATAACACAGCTTCTTTTAAGCATGCGGCTGTCCGTGAAAAAATACTGGAAGCGTTACGGGTTGACTTGATGGGACCACAGGAAGAATGTGAGGCATTGAATGAAGTGCCCACATCCAGCTATATCACCGGCATGCTCTATCCGTCAGATACATCATTCAGCGAAGATGAAACATATGATGATCAGGAATTCATGAATAATGAATATTATACTGAGGATAGAAAAGACAGCAGTACAGGTGTGGAGGATTATGATTCCGAGGTGCCGGCTCAGGGCAAGTTTAAAAAACAGGCTTCCTGTGGATTAACCTGTTATGTCGGGGCTAATGTATCTGTTATAACTGCCAGTATCAAGTGGGGATCGTATGAAAAGACTCAGGAGAAGGTTTTGGAGACCAGGGAAGGCGTGGAAAAAGAGGTAAAACGTTCACGCTATGTCAGGGAACAGCATCTGGCTGTTGTTGATATTGATCTTGCATCATTTGAGCGCTCCAGAAAGATGTGTCTGGAAGAAGATGAACATCTTCAGCTTCATATTCTCCAAATGCCCGTTAGTGATGGGAATAAAATGATTTCGGTGTATTTGTATAACCGCAGACCCAAAACGGAGAAAGAGAAGGAATACGAGCAGGTATTGTTTCAGGTGGAGATTCAGCTTGCCGATGATAATCTGAATCCGATTTTTGTGCCTGAATACAGGTGTCGTTCCAATAAACTGGAGGATGAATATTATTATGAGACACGCCCTGTTTTTGCAAGGGGGCGTGGCTGCGCTGCTATATGGATCAGAGCAGATGAAAGTGAAAATGCTGTTGCGGTGCGCACGTCATTTATGCCTGATTATGAAATGAACGGCGTAAGTCCGCAGATCAGTACTTTTCCGGAGCATACTTTTTCCATGCAGTTTCTTATGTGGCCGAAAAACAGGGAAGAAAGTGTTGCACGTCTTAGAAGAATGACGAATGATTATCAAAAATGGATTGACGGCCTGAAGGAACATGAATATATGACCCGCGATGAATTCAGGGAAAAAGGCAATTCAGTTATCAGAGAATGTAATAATGCCTGTCGGAGAATGAATGAGGGGATTGATTTGATTGAGAATAACCAGATTGTATTTCAGGCATTCTCCTTTATGAACCAAGTTATGTATATGCAGCGAAGTATATCTGCATATGCTAGGCAAAGCGGCCGGGGAATTGACTGTAATCTGACAGATTATAGGAAGAAGGATCATTCTGAATGGTATCCGTTTCAAATTGCCTTTGTATTGCTGAATCTGACAGGCATTATTTATCCTGATTCAGAGGAGCGTAGGACCGTGGATTTGCTCTATTTTCCAACAGGAGGAGGAAAAACAGAAGCTTATCTTGGACTGATTGCATTTACTATGGCCTATCGTCGCCTTACTGCCGGTGATGAAGCGGAATATGAAAAGGATGGAGGTGTGACAGTCTTTTTGAGATATACTTTACGTCTCCTTACCACACAGCAGAGGGATCGCTTGATTAAATTGGTTATTGCAGCAGAAATGACCAGAGAGAAGCGTCCGGATCTGTTTGGAAAGCAGCGGTTTTCTATCGGGTTCTGGGTTGGCTGGCAGGTTACTCCAAATAAATTCAGTGACTATGATGATCCACAAAAACAACGTGAATTTATCAGAAAACTGACAAAACAGCTGATAAAATGTCCCTGCTGTGGGAGAGAGATTAAAGAGAGCGATTATGATATTGATTCTGCGTCCAAAACAGTAAAAATAACATGTTCAAACAGTAGATGCCATTTTTACAAATATAATGATGTGTCTTTACCGGTGTACTTGGTTGATGAGGAAATATATCGGAAGTGTCCAACGATTGTGATCTCCACAGTTGATAAATTTGCCACTTTGCCATGGAATGAGCAGACAGGGCTGCTTTTTGGCAATGCGGACAGATACTGTTCCAGATGTGGCTTTATTGCAAAGGGGGAAGAACACGCATCTTATCATAAAGCAACGAAAACATTGCCCCGGGTTGAACCTGTATCTATAAAACCTTTCTATCCGCCAGAGTTAATTATTCAGGATGAGTTGCATCTGATTACGGGACCTCTTGGTACGATATATGGAGGGTACGAGGAGCTTGTTGAGGAACTGTGTTCCTTCTATCGTGATGGGCAGAAAATAAAACCCAAGTATATTGTTTCTACTGCAACAATCAAGAATGCACAAGAGCAGATTCGTTGTCTGTATGGCCGTGATGATTATGCCCAGTTTCCACCGAACGGTTTTGATATAGGAAATTCTTACTTTATTACGGAGATTAAACTTCCAATGCAGTCGTATGGCATCAATGACGGAGAGAAAATTCTGGAAATGGCTCAGGCAGGGCAGAAGCCGTTTCGGCAGTATGTCGGCATATGTGGGAATGGATCATCTGTCAAGACAACACTTTTGCGGGTTTACGCCATAATTCTTCAGACGGTATTTGAACTTGCTCAGCATGAGGAATATAAGAACTATGTGGATCCTTATTACACATTGATTGGTTACTTTAACTCAATCCGTGAACTGGGAGGCGCAGTACGTCTGCTCGATGATGACATTCCCAGCCGAATTGAAAATCTGAAGAAGAAATATGGTCACGGGTTGAGAAGGTTCCTGCCAAAGAAGAAAGAAATTACCTCTCGCATACCTTCGTATGAAATTACAAAAATTCTGGAGGAGTTGACGGAAGGGTATCAACCAGGACAGCAAAAACAAAGTTGTTATGATGTCGTTATTGCAACTAATATGATAGCTGTAGGTATGGATGTTGGCCGGCTGGGACTGATGACAATTACCGGAGAACCGAAACAGAATTCGGAATACATACAGGCAAGCAGCCGTGTGGGGCGCACTTATCCGGGTTTGATTATTACAGTGTATAATCCGTATCGCCCCAGAGATTTATCTCACTATGAGAATTTTACAGGATTTCATTCACAGATGTATCGTTATGTCGAGGGAACAACAGCAACTCCGTTTTCAGCACGTGCAAGGGACAGGGTTCTTCATGCAGTTGTTGTTGGAATGTTGCGTTTACAGCATGAAGAATTGGCCGCCAACAAAAATGCAGGCGCTATCGTTTCGTTCCCGGATGAAAAAATTCAGGAACTGAAGAGAGAAATTCTTGACAGGGTTATGATAGTAAATCACCGTGTCTGTGAGGAAGCAGAGCGGGAAATGGACGATTTTATCAGGGGATGGCGTGAGTTGTGCAGGGATACCAAACCTTTGTCATACTATACAAATGATAAGGGAGTGGAAAATCGAAATCGTTTGCTGAACTATTATCATAGTTATTGCAAAGACCGGGAGAAGCCGACACTTAATTCCATGCGGGAAGTGGAAAAAGCTGCGACCATATACTATTATAACGAGGAGGAAGGCTGATGAACTGGAATAAATTGGGTGAAGTTCGACCGAATCAGCTGATTACTACATATGGGCCGGGGGCTATTATGGATGCCCTGCATGATTCGGTGACAGTGTTGGATATTAATTATTGGAAAAATACGGGGAATACCATTGTTGATCTGCGCCTGGCAAGTTATCTTGGCGTATATAATTTTAAGTCGCCTCAGACAAGTGACTGGGATGATATTCCCATAGTTTCTTTTCCATACTACCATGTGTGTAAGCATTGCCATCATTTGTTTGACATCCGTAATGGCTTTGACAGGGATAAATATATTCATGACAAAGGACCCAAGTGTCCGGAATGTGGATGGGATGCTTATCCTGCCAGATTTATTCTTGCCTGTGAGGATGGTCATATGGAGGATTTCCCCTGGTCATGGTGGGTACATAATGGAACTGGTTGCACTGGTACTGGACGGATGGAATTGATATCAACAGGCAACACATCTTCACTGAGCGAAATGCTGGTTAAGTGCAGCTGCGGAGCAAAGCGCACGATGGCAGGGGCGATGCAAAAAGAAAACTTTGAGGGATTGACCTGCAGTGGTCACCATCCACACAGACCGGGGGCAAGAGATCAGCGATGCAAAAAGATGGTAATCCCTTCACAGCGTGGTGCGTCCAATGTGTATTTCCCGGTTATCAGGAGTGCCATATCTATCCCACCATGGACAGATCCGATTAATGACATTATAAGTAATAACTTACAGACCATTGAGGCATATGAGGCAGATTTTGGTGATTTAGGATTGCATAAAGCATATGAACGATATTTTAAGGATCGTTTCTCAGAGGATGAATTTCTTAAAGCATATACTCGAATTAAAGAGAAAATAAAGGAATTTGTTGAGATAAAGGAGATGGAGTATGCTGCGATTACCCATCATGATGATTTAGAATTTAAGCGTGACTACAAATATTTCCAAGCAGAGGATGTTCAGGTTAAACCGGCTTTGAAACGATGGTTTTCAAGACTTGTTAAGATTCATCGTCTGCGTGAAGTAATGGTTCTGCTTGGTTTTATGCGGATGGAAGCCCCGGAACCGGAGGTGAATGAACCAAAACATATCTGTAAGCTGAATAAGGGTTCAGGAAAAGATGCCTGGCTCCCTGCAGTTGAAGTGCATGGGGAAGGCGTGTTTATTGAATTGAACCGTGATACGGTAAATGCCTGGAAACAGAATCCTGCCGTGAACAGGTTATCAGAAAAGTATAAACAGGTTTATGCTGAATATTGCAGGGAAAAAGAATGGACGATGCATGGGGAGCGGGATGGAGAGTATGTTCTTTTGCATACGTTGGCACATCTGCTGATTAAGGAAATGGCAATGCAATCGGGATATTCGTCTACTGCCCTGAAGGAGCGTATTTACAGCAGTGAAAAAATGTGTGGAATTCTGATTTATACCGGCAGTTCGGATAAGGAGGGCTCATTGGGAGGTCTGGTAGAACTGGGCAATTGGGAGAAATTCATTTTTATTTTGCGGGAGGCATTGCAGAACGCATTGACCTGTACAACAGATCCGGAGTGTTTTATGAATATGCCTCAAAAAGACAGAATTAATGGGGCGGCATGCCATTCCTGTACAATGATTTCCGAAACTGCCTGTGAAAATGGAAACCGTATGCTCGACCGCGCGCTTGTTGTTCCGGTTCCTGAACGTGAAGAATTGGGATTCTTTAGAGATTTGATTGGAGAATTATGTGGGATACAGATATAAACATTGATCTTATTGCAGAAACATTGATAGACGATTTTGAGAAATGCTTGAAAAGACCGGAGATTCCTGCATTTGAGAGATCAATGCAGGAACTTCGCAGGCATTTCCCGAATGTTGATGAAAAAGGGTTAATGGACATTATCAGTCTGGTTTGTACAGCCTATTCCCGCAATACTGGCGATAAGTGTGAGTTGGTGATTACTGCTCCGCCGAGTTTTAGGCTGAAAGCAAGAAGGACGGAGGATGTTGTTGGCTGTTTGATAACGGAAGCCAGTCGGAGTATTACAATTACAGGTTATTCCATCTCTGATTACTTTGACGGCATGCTTGACAGTATGGTACAGAAAAGTACCACTGGCGTGTATGTTAACCTGTATGTCAATGATGTTGAAAAGCATGGGGAACAGTTGCAGCGCGTGAAATCATATAGAGGGCAATATCTGCGCCTGTTTGAGTATAACAGGGCGAAGGATGACCAGATGGCGGCCCTTCATGCAAAGATGATTGTTGTGGATGGAGTGTCAAGTTTTATATCATCTGCAAATTTATCATACCACGGTATGCAGGGGAATATAGAAATGGGGATTCTGATTAAGTCGGCAGACAAGGCAAGGACGATAGAAGGATTGCTTAAAGAATTGAGACGAATGAAGGTGTTTTTGCCAGTTACTGATTGAATGTAGACAGATTTGTTCCTGAAAACATGAGGATAATCGAATAGGTAAGCAAATGGACACTGTAACATCCGAACAGCGGAGTAAAAATATGTCGGCCATCCGCTCAAAGGACACAAAGCCGGAAATATATATCAGAAAACTGCTTTTTTCCAGAGGATACCGATATCGGGTAAATTCAAAACAGGTATCAGGACATCCTGATATCTATCTGAAAAAGTACAATACGGCGATATTCATTCATGGGTGCTTCTGGCACAGACATGAAAAATGTAAATATGCATATATGCCCAAAAGTAATGTGGAATTTTGGAATAAAAAATTTGATACAAATATCCGCAGAGATGCCGTGGTGCAGGAGGAATTGCGGGCTGGAGGAATCAAGTGTCTGATTATATGGGAGTGTACTGTCAAGCAGATGAAAAAGAATAAAGAAGTTTGTGATAAATATATGGAATTGGTGGAGAATTTTCTTGTTTCGCCGGAGTTATATAAAAGTATCAGCACTTTATAAATTTGGGGCAGGCTGGCAGATGTAACCCATTATGTCAAAAAGTATTTATTTCTTATGTGTGGGAAGATGACACACGAAAACGGGAGAAGCTGTTTTTGAAGGGGAGTAATGAATATCCGATTCGTTACTCTCTTTTTGTATATGAAAAGATCATGCCCCTGCGATCTTCCGGTAATATTTTCGCCATTAACAATTATCTAAATTTTGAACAGAATGGAGAGCTGGAGATAACATGGGTATAATTCATACTTGTCAAGAATTGGGGAAATTTCTGTATATGGAAAATATCTATAGTTGTGTTGTTAAGAGGTAAAAAGTTTTCGACATATGCGCGTATAATTATATCAATAATTCACGGATGGTGTAACAAAAATAAAGTTTTTGAAAGCAAAAAAGGTCGAAAAACTTGAACTGGCAAGAGTACAGGAAATTTTGCCTGTATAGTCAGTTCCCATGAAAGAACAGTGAGGCTA
>JAIDME010000358.1 GCA_029050705.1 Acetatifactor sp. | reverse complement strand
ATGATACGGCGTCCTCCGATATCTACACGCTTAATATCGTAGGCAGCGTCAGTTGTTTATAGCACATAAGAATGATACAGATGAGACGACATATTCATACCTTAAGGATTTAATAGCTGCTGATTATATGGATTCGCAATCAATCTATGATGATTTATATGCATGGAGTGCAGTTATTGTTATCAATTCGAGCGAAACGGATGATGTTACATCATCAGTAGTCAGCAAGGATGATAAAATTTATTGTCATTATACAATAAATGGAGGACCTCCCGGAGAACATACAAAGATTAAGTTGAAATTTGAATGGCCGGATGGAGATGTGACAAACCGAACCGCTGGGGACGGATATAGGGGATATTCCTCTTGCTGGACATTTTGGTATAGTACACCGAGATATGGCGCGACCGGTACAGGAACATTTACGTTGTATGATGGTAATGGAAACAAAATAGGAGAAGAGACAGTTAGAATCATTTTTTGAGGAGGAATAAAAAATGGAAGAGTATGTAGGAAAGATTTGTCCTGTATGTAAGCAGGAATTGACAGCGGAAGACAAAGTCAAGGTTTGCCCTGATTGTGGAATACCCCATCATGAGGCGTGCTGGGAGATGAACGCAGGCTGTTCAACATTTGGCTGTCTGCAGCAGGGAACAGCAGAGAAAGCAAATCCAACAGAAAAATGTGCTAAATGCGGTGCAGAACTTGCAGAAGGTCACGAATTTTGCCCTAAATGCGGTACGCCGAAAGATGTTGCCGGGAAGAACATATGTAGCAAGTGTGGTGCTGAATTGGCAGAAGGACAGGTATTTTGTCCTAAATGCGGTCAGAAAGTCGGATCAGCTGCTGATGATGGTAATGCAACTGACACCAAAAAAGATTATAATGAATCTACAGGGAAAAAGAAGGGAAAGAAAAAAATACTTCCGATTATTCTGGCGGTTATTGCTCTGATAGCAGCAGGTGTTGGCTTTTTCGTTTTTAAAAATGTGAGAGAAAAGGCAATAGATGATTATAAGGATAAAGCCTTAACTTTTTATGTTATGGTATTATCAGATGCTGCAAAATTGGAAGATATCGGAAACGATGAAGTCGGATACTGGTATGATTATATTTATAATGATTCCTACTCAAGTATTGAGTCTGCTGTGCTTATGGCTCAGATAGATAATTCAGGGGCAATGGATACCGTTGAAAAAAATTACAGTGAAATTGTATCGTTATACAGAGATCTTCTTGAAGTGCCTAAAGGTGCTCCTTATGAATTGGCAGAATTGAAGGATGCGGTAAAAGATACATATGATGCATATGTTGATTTTTATGATACGGTAATGAATGTCACAGGAAGCTATAAGAGTTTTTCGGAGGCATTTCGCGATACCGATAATGCTATGTCAAAAGCTATAAAGAAGTTAGGTGATCTTGTGGACTAATGAATTTAAGGTCATGGCGTGAGAACCTGTTATGCCATGACCTGTTTATTTGAGACAGAACAATATAAAGCGAGGTACTGATAATGGGAAAAGTTAATGTGGTAATTGTAGATGCTACAGGTAATAAGGAACAGAAGGTTGGCCTTCCGGACGATATCAGGTGTGGAGTTATTATGGTAAAACTTATAGAGAAAATCAAATTACCTTCGGTTGGTCCTGATGGTAATCCTGTCAGTTACAAATTCATTCACAAAGCAACCGGGAAACAGCTCCTGGAGTCACAGACGCTCGGTGAAGCGGGTATTAAGGATGGGGATGTGTTAAGGTTACAGCCTGAAATCACAGCAGGTGGCAGATAATATGGAGAATAATTTGACATTGCACAATTCTGATTTTGAGGAGGATAAATATAGCCGACTAAGATTGATTCCCTGGTGGGATCAGGAACGACTGGCAAATGCAGCAATCATGGTTGTTGGTGCCGGCGCAATTGGTAATGAAATGATTAAAAATCTTGCACTTCTTGGAATTGGTAAAATATTGATTATCGATATGGATGCAATTGAAAATACAAACCTTACCAGATCAATTTTGTTTAGAGCAAAGGATGTGGGAAGATACAAAGCAGAAGTTGCAGCTGAAAGAGCACATGAAGTTAATCCTGATGTACATACGAAGGCGTTTATTGCAAATATTATCGATGATGTGGGACTTGGCGTGTTTAGGAGAATGGATGTTGTTCTGGGAGGTTTAGATAACAGAGAGGCACGATTATCTATTAATCAGTCTTGTTATAAGGTTAATAGACCGTGGATTGATGGTGCCATTGAGACATTTAATGGTTTTGCTCGTGTTTTTACTCCGGGACATGGTGCCTGTTATGAATGTACAATGACAGAAACAGACTGGCGTTTGATAAATAAAAGAAAATCTTGTGCAATGCTGACTCATGAGCAGATGGCGGAGGGAAAGATCCCGACAACACCGACCTCGTCATCAGTAATTGCCGGAATACAGGTACAGGAATTATTAAAGCTTCTTCATGCGGACAGAGGTTTACCTACTTTGGCAGGTAAGGGCTATGTTTTTAATGGATTAACACATGATTCATATGTTGTTGAATATCAAGTAAAGCCGGATTGTATGAGTCATGATATCTATGAGGAAATTATTGAAAAGGACTGGTCAGTCAGGACTATGTCTCTTGGAGAGATCCTTTTAGAAATCAAAGCAGAACTGGGTGAAGGCGCTGTAGTGGATTTGGATCGTGAGATTTCCACGATGGCGTATTGCAGGTGTGGTCACCAAAAAGCTATGTTTATGCCTGTTCATAAGCTAAAGGAGACAATGCTGACTTGTCCTGATTGCGGGAAGCAGATGGTATTTGAAAGCAAGCACACATTTACAGGAGAAGAAGATTACTTAGATAAGAAATTAGTGGAAATCGGAGTTCCGTTACTACATATCATTACGGGTAGAGTTGGTATGACGCTCCGTCATTATGAGTTCTCCGCAGACGAAGCCGAAGTATTTAAGGATTTATAAGGAGAAAGGATTTATGGACGCAAGGCTAAGACGAATTGCATCAGACTATGAGCAGGTAAAAAAAGATTTTGCCGGTCACAAGCATATAATTGTGACACCGATAGGAACTGAGCCGCCGGAGAAATATCATGTTACATATTTTGTTAATGGTATTTATCTTCTGGAAGATGGCAGAATTGAAACATTGGGCAGGCATGAAGTTGAGATCACATTACATGCCGACTATCCCAGATATAAGCCGATCTGCCGGATTTTAACTCCGGTTTGGCATCCAAACTTCAGAGATGGGCAGATTTGTATCGGAGATATTTGGGGAGCGGGAGAATCATTAACAGATATAATAATTAATATTGGTGATATGATTCAGTATAAATCCTGGAACTCCTTTAGCCCCCTCTCTGCAGAAGCAGCACAGTGGGCGGTGGATAATAAGCACTTGTTTCCGGTGGGAAATGTGGACTTGTATATCGCAGATCATACTTCAGCAGGAGACAATGTGGAAATAAATGAAGCTGTACCTTTTAATACACCGTTTACCACATCGGTTGAGAAAGAAGCGGAAAATGATTTTGATATTACGGCAGAGGAACTTGAAGGTATTGAATTTATTTCCACAGAACAAAGGATGCAGGGGGCAGTAGGTCAGCCTGCAAAGGTAAAAGTGAATTTTAAAACAGTATTGATGAAGGGAATCTTATGGGCTCTTATCGGTTCTTTTGTAGCTTTTGGGCTATCAGAACTCGTAGAGAACTTTCTGTCTGATTCTTCAATTGCATCAGCCATGGGATACGGAGATTTAGCAAAATTTTACAGGGCCTATGACAAAGAAGAAAGGATTTTGGATGAAATCAATGACTCCTTCAAAAAGTATTGCAAAACAGCGGGGGTGAAGGCAGATGACGAGGATGCCTTTTTAAAGTGGTACTTGTCTGTAGATGATCAGAAGACTGAAGATCTGATTTCAGAGTATCTTAAGGCCTCGGATAAGTCTAAGGAAAAACTGTATGAAGCATATACGGATGACTTTGACGAAGATGAGGATGACATGAAGGACGCAATGGATAAGATTACCAGGTATCATACTGCAATTTGGGCTGGTGTTATTGCATTGTTTATAGGATTATTCCTTGGTATTGGTGAAGGTGTATTCTATGGATCCAAGGAGAATGCGATCAGATATGCGGCAATTGGTGCGGGCGTATCATTAGTAATAGGTGCCGTATCCGGATATTTGGCTCAGTGGATGTATGCATCTATGCTTAGCGATGATTCGTCAAAACCGGCAGCTGCATTTATTCGTGCGCTGGGCTGGTCGATCATGGGTGTTGGTATCGGTCTTTCGGCTGGGCTTATTAAACCGGAAATCAAGAGAATCATCTTTTGTTCATCCGGTGGATTTGCAGGTGCATTTGCAGGTGGTTTCCTGTTTAACTATGTGTGTGATATTATACCAAATGCAGTGGCTGCAAGATGTATTGCAATTATGGCTATGGGTATTTTGGTTGGTGTAGGTGTAGGTTTGTTGGAACAGTTTGCAAAGTCTGCATGGCTTAAGGTAATAAGAGGTGAATTCGAGGGAAAAGAATATTTGTTATTCCCCGGAACTACAAGTATCGGAAATAATAGCAAGAATACAATTGTGCTGTTTAAGGATAAGCTGGTTGAACCTCATCATTGTAATATTGTTATGGAAGGAAGTAAGTATGTTGTAGTTGATGGCGGCGCTCCAATGGGAACCATTGTGAATGGTATGAAGATCAATAGACATATTTTACGTCAGGGTGATGTGATTGCTATTGGCAACTCGGTTTTGGTATTTAATACAAAGTAAATGTATTAAAAGAAGGCGGACATGATATGAAATGTAAGGCCGACAGCAGTAAAAGGACAGATTTCGAAATTGGATGATTTAGAATGGGGAGCTGCAAAAAGGAAGGGACTCGGATAACACGCATAAAACATATTACAGGGAGGAGCGTAGTGCTGATAACGCACTGGTTCCATATGCAGCCGCTGCGGTATGCGCTTTGTTTAGAGTGATTATCCTGTCAAGGTGATATAATGGACGATTTTGAAATTGAAATATCCGAGGTTAATAATAAAAATGCATCACCGATACAATTACCGCTCAATATTCTGAATATTGGAGAAATTGAGAATGATGATGTTAAAGTATATATTAAGCAGGATGTTTACAAGGAATTAGAGAAATATGCATCATCTGATACCGCTCACGAACTGGGAACAATCATTTTAGGGGACTATTCCGAGGAACTCGGTAAGATGCATGTTGTCATTTCTGATTTTATTTATGCTAAATATACCGATGCGTCAGCTTCAACGCTTACCTTTACACATAAGACCTGGGATTATATACATAATGAACTTAATACAAATTACCCTGATAAAAAAATTGTAGGCTGGCAACATACTCATCCCGGGTATGGAATCTTTTTATCAAACTATGACATATTTATACAGGAAAATTTCTTTAATGTGCCTTTTCAGGTGGCTTATGTAATAGATCCGGTTCAACATTTGAGAGGTTTCTTTCAGTGGAAAAATGGTACAGTAGAGAGATTAAAGGGTTTTTATATCTATGATGATCTGGGAAAACAAATAAAGATCGATCAGCCCAAAGTCAAGCGAACTGAAGGGGGTGCAGGGCCTGAAACAGTTCATTCTAAAGTAATAGTTCTATTGTCTGTGCTAACCGTATGTTTGGCTGTTTCAGTATTTTCTTTGTCGAGGAAATATGCAGTTCAGATTAGCAAACAGGCCGTGTTAGAAAATAAGATTGAGGAACAAAATATTTTGCTGGCACAGCAGGCTCAGGAGATAGCTTTGATAAAAGAGTCAGTAACATGGAATTCGATGCAGGATACAGAGATGATCACAGATACAAAGCCTGAATCTGATATAAAGGAAGAAGTCGTCAAAAACGAAACGCAACAGAATGTAGAAGAAACCGCAGCTCCAAATGATGCAGAGAATGGAAATGATGTATATAGTGAAGCGCCCATTGAAAAAGAGGGTGTTGAAAACCAGGTGATGTTTAAGGCATATACTGTTCAGGCGGGAGACTCTCTTTTGGCAATTTGCAAGGCAAATAATCTTGATTATGCTGCAACATATAGAATTATTCTTTCTATCAATGGTATAGAGGATGCAGATCAGATTTATGTCGGACAAACTATTTTGTTACCGATATATAAATGAAAATGAACAGGGCGGCGCGGTTTTCATGTATTACGAATCTGTTTGAGCTGTTTGCTGATTTGAGCAGTGCCGGGGCAAAGGTACGGCATGCTCTTTGCAAATATTTATTTTATGGGGATATGGAACTGGATGCGCATATGGAAGGAATGACATTTGGAACGGACTTTATTTACAGCGCAGATAAAAAGTATATTTTGGTGCCAATAGAAAACGATCCGGATATGATGATCGCGTTTTGTGAGTGAAATCCTGCCGGATGAATAACGCAGGCTCATTGGTGGGAAAATGAGCATATGAATAATTATTTTTATGGATGGTATTTCAAATGTCAATCTGATACACAGACCTTAGCGGTAATACCTGCCGTTCACACTGCAGGAAACAAGCGTACCTGTTCGATACAGGTGATTTCAGATAATGATGCCTGGACAGTTATGTTTCCCGCAGATTCATTTCGACGGGCAGGGAGGAATATTTTCATCGGAGAGAATCGATTCGGTGAAAAAGGTATTCGTCTGGCAATACACACATCCAAGCTGACCATTAAGGGGAAACTGGATTTCGGACAACTTTTTCCATTAAAATATGATATTATGGGACCGTTTGCGTTAGTGCCGTTTATGGAATGCCGCCACAGCGTGTGGAGTATGCAGCATACGGTCACGGGA
>JAIDME010000357.1 GCA_029050705.1 Acetatifactor sp. | reverse complement strand
GCTTATGTTCACGGAAAAACAGGCAAATGCTATTCTGGACATGCGGCTGTATAAGCTGATCGGACTTGAAATAGAAGCTCTGATCAACGAGCATGAAGAGACTATGGCGAATATCTACCGCTATGAGGATATTCTTGAACGCAGAGATTCCATGGCCCAGGTCATCATGAATGAGCTGGATGAATATAAGAAGGCTTACGGGCGGAAACGCAGAACGGCTATTGAAAATGCAGAGGAAGCGGTCTATAAAGAGAAGGAAGTGGAGGAGATGGAGATTGTTTTCCTCATGGATCGTTTCGGCTATGCAAAGACTATAGATATGGCTGCCTACGAGCGTAACAGGGAGGCTGCCGACAACGAGAATCGTTTTGTATTTACCTGTAAGAATACCGGAAAGGTGTGTCTCTTTACCAACACGGGACAGCTTCACACCATCAAGGTCATGGATCTTCCCTTCGGTAAGTTCAGGGACAAGGGAACGCCCATTGACAATGTGAGCAACTACAACTCCGAGAAGGAGGATATTGTATATATCACAAGCCAGACAGAGCTGAATCTGCGCCAGGTGGTCTTTGTGACAGCCCACGCCAACTGCAAGCTGGTGGACGGCGGAGAATTTGACGTGTCAAAGCGTACCGTCGCCGCCACAAAACTGGAGGATGGCGATACCGTGGTGAGTATCATGTCTCTGCTGGAACAGAGGAATATCATCCTGCAGACAAAAGAAGGATTCTTTTTACGGTTTCCTATTGAGGAAATTCCGGAGAAGAAGAAGGGGGCCGTAGGCGTACGCGGCATGAAACTGGGCGCGAAGGATGCGGTTGAGCGGGTATATTACACCCAGAACGGAATAGAGACATCTATTGAATACAAGGACAAAAGACTTGTTTTGAACAGCCTGAAGGCGGCAAGAAGAGACACTAAAGGAACAAAAATAAGAGTCTGATCTGTCCTGAGGAGGAACAAATACATGCGCGTGATAGCGGGAACTGCCAGAAGCCTGCCGCTGAAGGCTCCTGAGGGATTGGACACCAGACCCACAACGGACAGGATTAAGGAAACCCTTTTTAATATGCTGCAGTCCGACATTCCCGGCGCAGTGTTTGCGGACTTGTTCAGCGGGAGCGGGGCAATCGGCATTGAGGCATTGAGCAGGGGCGCCGAAAAAGCTTATTTTATTGACAATTCCCCCAAAGCTCTTGCCTGTATTCAGCAAAATCTTACGTTTACGAAAACAGCGAATCGTGCTATAGTATTAAAGCAAGATGTGTGCAGTGCGTTGAGTAGTATTCGTGAGAAAGAGGTTAGTATTATATTTATGGATCCTCCCTATGGCCGCGGACATGAGAAGGATGTTCTGGCATCGCTGCGGAAGATGGATTATGTCACGGAGAATACCCTGATCATTGTGGAGACTTCTCTGGAGACCGATTTCCCATATCTGAAAGATTTTGGTTATTACATGGAAAAAGATAAGCGCTATAAGACAAACAGGCATGTTTTTCTGAGACGGACAATCTTGTCATAGACAGGAAGAATTTCATTTTGAGGTGAACGGGAATATGAGAAAGGCGGTTTATCCGGGGAGTTTTGACCCCATGACATACGGGCATCTGGATATCATACACAGAGCGTCGGAAGTTTTTGATCTGCTGATAGTCAGTGTTTTGAACAATAAAGAGAAGACACCGTTGTTTTCTGTGGAGGAACGTGTTAAGATATTAAAGGAAGCCACGAAAGATTTGCCGAATGTGCAGATAGACAGTTTCAGCGGCCTGTTGATAGATTATGCGGCTGAAAAGGATATTCATGTAGCAGTGAGAGGCTTAAGGGCAATCACCGACTTTGAATATGAACTGCAGATTGCCCAGACCAACCGTAAATTTTCCGATGGGAAGCTTGACACCATGTTCCTGACGACCAGTCTGGAGTATGCTTACCTCAGCTCTTCCACGGTCAGGGAAATTGCCAGCTTTGGAGGAAATATCAGCC
>JAIDME010000356.1 GCA_029050705.1 Acetatifactor sp. | reverse complement strand
GTTCCCATTCCCAGGTCATGAGCCGCCACCTCAAAAGCACATCTGGTACGTGTGCTGGTCTTCTCAAATATCAGAGCAACATTCTTTCCCCTGAGCGTATCCACAGGAATCCCTTTTTTCTTTTTATCCTTCAATTCAGCCGCCAAATCCACCAGATATGCAATTTCCTCTTGTGTAAAATCCAGCAGCTTCAAAAAATCTCTACCTTTTAAATTCATATTCTTCTCCTGCCTTTCCCGTTTTGTCAGCATAATAACACAAAAAACCGATTCCCACAAGGGGAACCGGTTTTCAATTCTCACTTTCAGCAACTTGTAAAAGTCACATTTATTTCTGTCCTGCCTCTTTCCAGGCTGTGGCAAGGCTTGCAATGCCCTGCAGTTCAGCAGGAAGAAGAATGGTATTTGCCTTACCGTCTGCAACCTTCTCAAATGCCTCCAGACTCTTGATCTTCAGGACTGCATCGTCGGCGCCGGCCTCCTTCAGCATCCTGATACCATCCGCATTAGCCTGCTGCACCTTGAGAATTGCTTCAGCCTCACCTTCCGCCTCACGGATCATCTTCTCCTTCTGCGCCTCTGCACGGAGGATTGCGGACTGCTTTTCAGCCTCCGCACGAAGGATTGCAGATTCCTTTTCACCTTCTGCAACCAGCACTTTGGCCTTCTTCTCACCTTCTGCCCTGGTTACGGCTTCACGTCTCTCACGCTCTGCCTTCATCTGCTTCTCCATGGCATTCTGAATCTCTGCGGGAGGAATAATATTCTTCAGCTCCACACGGTTCACTTTAATGCCCCAGGGGTCAGTAGCAATATCCAGAGCTGCACGCATCTTCGTATTAATGGTCTCGCGGCTGGTAAGAGTCTGATCCAGTTCCAGATCACCGATGATATTACGGAGCGTGGTGGCTGTCAGGTTCTCGATAGCCATCATGGGGTTCTCAACACCATAAGTAAACAGCTTGGGGTCGGTAATCTGGTAAAATACCACCGTGTCAATCCTCATGGTAACGTTATCTTTGGTAATAACGGGCTGGGGCGGAAAATCAGCCACCTGCTCTTTCAGGTTGACTCTCCTTGCAACCTTATCCAAAAAAGGCATCCTTACGTGAAAGCCTACTGACCATGTCCCCTGATAAGCGCCCAGACGCTCGACAATATATGCCTGAGCCTGAGGAACAACCTTCAGACAAGACACCAGGATTGCCAATATTATGACAATCAGTGCAACAACAATTCCTATCAACATATTAACCTCTTTCTGTACTGTATGTGACAGTACCCACATAAATTTATGTCATCCCATCCGTTGAGCGTTTACTGCTCCGGCTTCAGAGACTCCATCTCCTCCATCTGCGAAACGCTCATGGGTTCCGGAACAGGCGACGGTACAGGACCCTTATCCTGCATCTTCTCATCGGGCCGCACCACCAGCTTCACTCCGCTGATAGAAGCAACAATCACTACATTTCCCACGGCAATCCGCTGCCTGTCGTCAAGACTTCTGGCACTCCACTCCTGACCACCAACGGTAACCTGGCCAATGCCCTGCAGATTGTCTATCTCGCCGGTAACGATGGCCTGTCGCCCCACCAGGCTCTCCACATTTGTCCTCACACGGTCTTTATTAAAATATTTCACTGCAAGAGGCCTCGTAAAGAACAGGAGGAATAAAGAAACCGCAAAGAACAGGATTATCTGAAGCCAGATCGGAGCGTTCAGAATCGCCGCCAGAATAGCCACCAATGCTCCGCCCGCAAACCAGATTGTCGTCAGTCCCATGGTCGGTACCTCGATTACAATAGCAACAATCAAAAGTACAAGCCAAATAATTATCATCTCGTTCATCTCGTCTCTCCCTTCTCTTTGAGTTCATCATATCACAAATCCCTTAAAGGAGCAATCTATTTTCAATGCACGATAGGCAAAATTAAAGTGCAGATTTCAATTAAAAAGGGGCAGCGCCGCAGATTCGCGGCACCGCCCCTGAAAATCGCCTTTTATTTCCAATCCTGCTTAGTAGAATACATGATTGCCGATTACCAGACCTTCACGCCCGTTGACACGGCGGAAATGGGTCAGATCACCCACATTGGACACGCCGGACAAAGCCTCCTCCGCAGCCCGGATACAGCTCTCATAAATGCGGCCTGACTCATACACCCTGTTCACCTTGCCGCTCATGGCAGGCGTAAACTGACCTGAAGCGTAAATTACACCGTGAATACTGTCAGGATATGCCGGGCTTCTCACGCGGTTCATGACCACTGCGCCCACCGCAACCTGCCCCTCATAGGGCTCTCCGCCGGCCTCGCAATGAATCAGTGCCGCCAGCAGCAGCAGGGTATCCGCATCCGTGGTATACTCACCATAATTGACATGGCGCTTCGCTTCGCGCTCCGCCTCCTCCCGGGCCTTAATCTCGGCCATGGTCTCTCCCGTGTCAATCAGGAAATCCAGATTCACGTACTCTGAAGAAACATAACCGTCATCTCCGTTATAATCAATACATATCCAGCCGCTTTCCTCATCATTTTCCAACACTTCCACGATTTCACCCTTGGGAAGCAATCCGTACACCCCGGCCTCCGTGCTGGGCTCCATTCTGACACGCAGGGTCTCCGTATTAACGGTTGCGATCATCTTGCCCACATCGTTGGCAAGGGCCCTCGCCTCATCTCCAAACAGGAGAAATTCATCCGACGCCCATCCGACGATGTTTCCCGACTGCAGCTTCGTCCATCCGTCCTTTCGCTCCAGAATAACTCCTCCGCAGTCTTTGTATAACTTTCCGACTTTTTCAGCATCTTCACCGGCATCACTTCTCACGTTCAGTGCACTTTTTACATTCGCCATGACTAACGTGCTTTCAGCCTCTTGCTCCTGCCAGAGCTCCAGATTCAGTTCCTTTGCCATGGCATCGGCAATCGCAACCGAATCGGTAACACTGGGATTTAAAAGAGATGCCACTCCCCCCCGCATATCGTCCAGTCCGTCATCTTCGCCGGCGTAAACAGCTATATCCGACTGCAGTACAAGAGACAGGGATAATATTACTCCCAGTACCGCTGTAAGCAGCTTTCTGTTTTTTGCCATCTTCATCACCTCCGAAACAAATCTTTTAAGAAGTATTCCATTTTCTTAATAAATTTATTACAAAGTTGTTAAATTTGTTACAGAGGAATCATAACAAAGATTCTAAATTTTGTCAAGTTTCTAAATTTACATACTTCTGGACTTTTCAATACACGCTTCCATCGCATCCATAACAGTCCCCCGAAAACGCCCTTCCTCCAGTACTTTAAC
>JAIDME010000355.1 GCA_029050705.1 Acetatifactor sp. | reverse complement strand
GAATCTGAATAGCCAGTCCCTTATCCAAGTCCCTGTGGTACTCATTGTTCAGAGTGTATCTGTCATATTCGGGATGACCGGTGACAAAAATTTTCTTTCCGCCCTCCGCGATGGCAAGAAATACACCGGCAGCCGGCGATTCCGCCAGAACAGTCAACTCTTTGCATTCGTGAATCGCCTCCGCCGGAGTCTCGGTGTGACGACTGTGAGGAGCCAGAAAAATGTCATCAAACCCACGAACCAGAGGAATTTTCCGGTTGGAGACTTTGTGCTCATAAATGCCGAAAAGTTTACGGGGCAAAAGCTTTTTGTTGATACCGTAATAATGGTAAAAACCTGCCTGAGCCGCCCAGCAGATATGCAGTGTAGAGGTCACATGAGATTCCGCCCAGTCAAAGATTTCGCAGATCTCCTGCCAATAATCCACTTCCTCGAACGATATATCCTCCACCGGAGCACCAGTGACAATCATGCCGTCAAACTTCCTGTCCCGAATCTCATCCAGGGAGGTGAAAAATTTATTCAAATGACTTGCAGGGGTGTTCAGCGAGATATGGCTCTGAACATTCATGAACGTGACATCCACCTGCAGCGGCGTATTCGACAGGGCACGCAGCAGCTGCAGCTCCGTGTCCTGCTTGACAGGCATATTGTTCAGTATCAGTACCTGTAGCGGACGAATATCCTGGTGCATAGCCCGAAATTCATCCATAACAAATATGTTTTCATTTTCCAGTATTTCCTTTGCCGGCAAATCGCTCTGTGTCTTAATGGGCATATTACAACTTCCTCTCTTCTGCACTGTCTATGCTGTACTCCGTCAGAAAGTCCTCTTCCGACAGAATGGGAACCCCCAGTTCCTTTGCCTTCTTGTTCTTGGAAGAATTCGAGGTTATATCATTGTTTATCAATGCCGTGGTCTTACTCGTGACACTTCCCGTCACTTTACCGCCTTTTGACTCAATGATGTCCTTCAGATCATTTCTGTTGGCAAAGTGATTCAGGCTTCCGGTAATTACAAAGTTCAATCCGGACATAGTCTGACTGCCTTCCTCCACTACAGGTGTCTCCACCTGCAGTTCTGCCATAAGACGCTCTATCTTCTGCAAATTATCTTCATCCTGCATATATTCCACAAACGCCGACGCAATGACCTCCCCGATTCCCTCGATGGCGCTCAGGGTTTCCACATCTGCATTCCGCAGTTGTTCCATATCGTAGGAAAAGTGCCGGCAAAGCATTTTGGCGTTTGCCACACCGATATTGGCAATGCCAAGTCCGTAAATAACTCTGGGCAGCGTAGTGTTTCTGGAGGTGTTGATACTGTCCTGCAGGTTTTGAAAGGATTTCTCCCCGAACCCCTCCATCTCCACAATCTGCTCTCTGTACCCCTCCAAATGATATAAATCCGCATATTCATGGATAAAGCCCATGTCCACAAATTTTTCCAGAGTCGCCTCGGAAAGCCCCTCAATATTCATGGCATCCCGGCTGACAAACAGAGTAAAAGCCTTAATGCGCTTCGCCGCACATTTCTCATTGGTACAGTACAGAGACTGCACCTCATTGGCCTGCCTGATTTCCGTTGCCCCGCCGCAGACAGGACATGTCTCCGGAATCTCCACAGTGCCGCTGCAGGTCAGGTTCTCGGCAATCTGCGGTATGATCATATTAGCCTTATAAACCGTAATGCGGTCCCCGATCCCGAGCTTCAGCCCGCGCAAAATGCTGATATTATGGACAGAGGCACGACTCACCGTAGTACCCTCCAGTTCCACCGGCTCAAAGATTGCCACCGGATTGATCAGTCCCGTGCGGCTTGCACTCCATTCAATCTCCTTCAATGTAGTCTCCCGCAGTTCATCCGCCCATTTAAACGCAATAGAATGTCTGGGAAATTTTGCCGTCCTGCCCAGGGACTGCCCATAGGCAATGTCTTCGTAGGTCAGCACGAGGCCATCCGAGGGAACATCATAATTCTCTATCTTTTTCTCAAAAAACTCTATGGAGTCCAGAATATTCTCCTCCGTCACCATATAGTGCTCAACTACCTCAAATCCCTGTTCCTGCAGAAAACCGAACTGCTCCTGCCTGGAATTGTGAAAATCCCTTCCTGTCGCGCTGACCAGACTGAAGGCATAAAACCGTACATTCCGTTGTGCCGTAATCTCGCTGTTCAACTGACGCACGGAACCGCTGCACAGGTTTCTCGGATTCTTGTATTTCGCCTCTTCAGCTTCAAACTCCGAATTCATGCGTTCAAAATCAGAATAGGTTATGACCGCCTCCCCACGCAGTACCAGTTCGCCGGCAAACGGAATTGTCAACGGAATATTTCGGAAGGTTCTGGCATTATTTGTGACAACCTCCCCTATTTCACCGTTGCCCCGGGTGACCGCTTTTGCAAGTTTTCCGTCATAATAGGTCAATACTACCGTCAAACCGTCCAGTTTCCAACTCAAAACAGCAGGATTACCCTGCAGCCATTCCCTCAGCTCTTCACGGCTCTTTGTCTTGCCCAGCGACAGCATAGGAGTCTCATGCCTCTCCTTGGGAAGTTCTTCCACCGCCTCATATCCCACGCGGACAGTGGGACTGTTGGCCAGTACAAGACCTGTCTCCTGCTCCAGACTCTGCAGTTCATCATACAGGGTATCGTACTCCTGATTGCTCATGATTTCCCTGTCCTCTGCATAATATGCCCTTGACGCACGGTTCAATATATCCGTCAAATATTTGATTCTCTCTGATTTTTCATTTTGCATGCCCTATTCCACCATTCTCTGCTATTTTGTGGAACCGATTCCACAATCCCGATATAAGCGCTCTGCCTCCTGCTCCGACAGTTCCGTAAATTCTCCCGGCTTCAAATTGCCAAGAGTAACACTCATGACCCTGATACGCTTTATTTCCTTTACCCGCCAGCCACATGCCGCGCACATTCTTCGAATCTGTCTGTTGACTCCCTGGGTCAAAACAATTTTGAAAGTATACTTCCCTATCTGCCGGGTTCTGCACTCCCTTGTCTTTATCTTCAAGTCCTTCAAATAAATCCCTGACTCCATTTTATTTAAAAAATCAGGCGTTATTTCTTTGTCTACCTTAACGATATATTCCTTTTCATGACAGTTTGCCCCCTTCATCATTCCCTGAATCAAATCTCCGTCATTCGTCAGGATCAACAGCCCCTCCGAATCCTTGTCCAGCCGTCCTGCATAGGTGACTCTGACAGGATAATGAACCAAATCCGCGATAATTTTCTCCGCATGGGCGTCTTTCTCTGTACAGGTAACCCCCACAGGCTTGTAAAAGGCCAGCACCACCGTCTTTTCCGCCCTCTGAATCTTTCTCCCGTTTACTGTAATTTCATCTCTCTCGCTTACCTGCTGTCCCGGAGCCGGCACCTGCCCGTTCACCAGCACTTTTCCCTGCTCTATCAGTCTGTCCGCTTCACGTCTGGAACAGATTCCGGCATGTGCAAGATATTTATTTATTCTTGATATACCGTTCTCAATCTTCACAATACTCTTCCATTTCTTCCAGCCGTCCCGTCTTAGGAACCCCGGTGCCTTCCCTTAAGCCTCTCTTTGCCAGACTGTCCGCAAGCTCATTATACCGTACATTTGTGTGTGCCGCCACCTTTCTGAAGCTTATCTCAATGCTTCTGCCCCAATCCCGCATAGCATGGGCATATTTTTGTGTCAGTTCCGTTTTGGAACGCCATTCGCCTGTGACCCACTTTTCAATTCCCTGATAATCATATCGAATTTCAATTCCTTTAAAACCGTTCACCAAAGCTGTCTTAACCGCATACATAGCTCCCAGCATTTCTCCCGTCACATTCCTGTGCTGAAGAGACTGTTCTCTGTCGCCGTTTCCATACTGAACATAAATATGCCCGTCCGGCAGAATAAATACACAGCCAAAGGCATATTTCCTGAGAGAATCTTCATAGCTGCCATCCACGTACGCCAGAAGCCATCCCTCCTCCGGACGCTCTACATCTGCCTTGAACTGCTCCGCAGTTCCCAGATAGACCTGCGCCTCCTCCATAGATGAAAACCCTTTATATTCTGCCCCGGGATAACCCTCTACAGAAGCTCTGCACTCTTCCCAGGTTGTAAAAACCCCCGTTACTTTTCCTTTTTTTACGGCATAAAACTTTTTAGCTGCCATATATACTTCCTCTTCATAGACAGGTTTTCTTCTTTCTTTTCTTCTCACCCTTACCTGCAAAAAGACTCACCAAAAGGTGAGCCTTTGCTGTCAAACGTTCCTTCAAATCTTCTGGGCACTGTAAAAAGCAAAGTCGTTCTTGCCGTTTTTCTTCACCTGATACATGGCGTCATCTGCACAGATAATCAACTGCTCCACATCCTCTGAATCCTTCGGGTAAGACGCAATTCCGATACTGCCGCACACCTTGGCCTTTTTTCCATCTAACACAAAAGGACTTGTAAAGACCTGTCTGCACTGATATGCGGTCTTTTCCACTATCTTGTACTGATTGCTCTCCAGAATCAGGATAAATTCGTCTCCTGCGAAACGGTACGGTGTCAGAATCTGGGAGTCCATATCCCTCAGCCTGGAAGCAACCTGTTTCAACGCTTCATCTCCTGCCGTATGTCCTAATGTGTCATTGATCTTCTTGAAGTCATCTATATCAATCATAATAACTGTGCAGGGCTTCTTTTCTCCCACCAGACGCTCTATATCGCTCATAAACTTGCTTCTGTTGGGAATTCCTGTCAGGAAATCATGCTGTGAAGCAGATTCCATGATCTTTTTCGTGCCTTCTAGCTCCACCATCAAACGACGCCGCTTCAGATTGTCAAACAATGCCCAACCCAGTACCACCACTACCACTATTCCCAGAAAACTGACGGGAATCATTGCCTCCCTGTTTCTCTCAAAGAAAGTAGTCTTTTTATTAATTATTTCCGTATCTTTAGGTAAAACAGACATACTGATATGAAATTTATCCATAACATGAGCATCAACACAATATGTCTGCGTACTGTCTGTCACCAGTTCAAAGCTTTCCACCGGTGTTCCGGCCATGATTTCCATCGCCATCTTTGCAGCAATTTCCCCGGACTTACGCATGGAAACCATATTGCCTCCCAGAAGCCCGCTTCCGATCCCACCGTCCACCATACGAAGCGTCGGCACCGTGGAACACTCTGTGATCAGATCAATTGCCTGCTTATCCGTATATGTCCTGCCCTCAGCATCCTCCGTCATAACGATATAAATCAGTATCGTGTCCTGTGAAAGACTTCCAAGAGCGTAACGAAGGGTAAAATTTCTGGATTGGGATACATTGATCTCATCAAACTCCAGGTTCGGATACTGCTCTGCGCATTCAAAAAAGCGCTTTCTCTCCGCCTCACCCGTGATCGTATCATCCAAAATTGCCACAACCCGCTTTGCCTTTGGATTAATTTTCAGGCCCAGTTCAATGTTCTTCTCTACGGAAAGCTTTTCCAAAACACCCGCTATCATAGGATCTTTTACCGCTTCTGCGGCAAGTTCTTCATCATTGACCCCTTCAAATACCAGCGGAATCCCCGAAAAAAGTTCCTCCTGATATTTCATGGCAAACCTAAGTGCCGCATCATCTCCCAAGATTACCGCATCATAAGGTTCTACCACTGAAAGCCGATATGCCAGTCCTTCGTAAAACAACTGCAGGGACTCCTCAGTATTCACACGCTTGGTATCCATGAACTCATAGTCCAGAATCACATCCTCGCCCAGACCCGCCCTGATACCTTCTATCTGCAACTGAACCTGCTCCCACGCATAAGAATAAGAACTGATAAACAAGACTCGCTTCTCCTCAGCAGCCTCCACGGTCCGTCCAAATATCACAAAACAGAAAAACAGCATCAGAAGGAGTTGCAGCAATTCTATTCGTAATGTTCTCTTTCTCTCTCTCGTAACACTTACCCCCTCCGAATTTTCTCTGGTACTCTAGTACTATTGTACCACTTCCTATGAATTAATCAAGATAATTTTATCACATCTTTGCTCATTTGTCATATAATATATAAAAAAACATTAAAAAAAAATATGAGTTTTACTTCCCGACTTAAAGAAGCTTTCAAAAACGCCCCCGTGCTCCCTCTGACAGGCCGCAGCCGCTTCTGTCTCATCAGCGACTGCCACCGCGGAAACGGAACATCAAACGATAATTTTCTCAAAAACCAGAGTCTTTATTTTACGGCCCTGAAATATTACTGTGCTAACGGTTTTACCTATATCGAGCTGGGGGATGGAGATGAACTTTGGGAAAACAGACACATGAAGCAGATCATCGAAATCCACAGCAATGTCTTCCAGCTTCTCTCCCTCCTTTACCGGCAGAACAGACTTTATCTGCTTTACGGCAACCATGATATGGAAAAGAAAAGTCCCGGCTATTCCGAGCGATTCTGCAGTACCTTTTTCTGCACGGACACCCAATGTCATCAAAAACTGTTTCCGGGACTGACCTTTCACGAAGGCCTGATTCTGGAAGACTCCTGCTGCGGCCGCCGTATCTATCTGACCCACGGACATCAGGCAGATTTTTGGAACTCCACCGGCTGGAAGATCAACCGCTTCCTTGTACGCTACATCTGGCGTCCCCTGGAGCGCTACGGAGTGCTGGACCCAACCAGTGCAGCAAAAAACTACAGACATAAAGATAAAATAGAGAAGCGTCTGTCCGGCTTTGCCGCAGAAACAGGATATCCTTTGATCACCGGACATACCCACCGCCCCAGACTGAACGCATCCGACCTCTCCTATATGAATACCGGCAGCTGTGTCCATCCCCTCTGTATCACCTGCATTGAAATAGATGGAAAACACCTTGCTCTGGTTAAATGGACCTATGATACAAGAAATGACAGGACGCTCTTCGTAAGCAGAGAAATCCTGTCCAGGGCAGAATTCGGCCCCACAAACCAAAGCACCGGCACATAACAGCCCCATGCCTGTCATATGTCGGTGCCATCCCTAAACCGATGTATCGATCATTCCGCCTTCCACCAATTCTACTGCATCTACCATCTGGGTATCTACGGGAATGTCCACTCCTCCCAGCTGCAGGGATACGCCGCTTGTGTCATATCCCACGCTGCCTCTTTCGCCGCTGTCCGAACTGCTGTTTCCAATGCCATTGGCACTGCTCTGCTGCTCCTTTGCCAGCTTATCAAACATGGCCTTCAGATACTTCATATCAGCTTCCATGATTTTTCGGAGTTCCTCGGAACGATGCTTTTTCTTCAACTGATCCAGGTCTTCAGGATCCATCTCTCCCCCTGCGCTGTCCAGCATCAGATCCTCCAGATCATCTAAGCTTTCCATGTCCTCCATGGCTTCATCCATCAGCTCCTGGTATATCTCCATCAGCTCCTGAATATCCTCCATGTCAAACGCAGGCTCGATTTCGTCGCTGATACCTTCCCTGCTCCGGTCTTCCTCAGCAGACTCCTCTGTCTCTTCCTCCAGTTCAGCCTCACATACCCCGCCCCGCAGCTTGACATTTTCCTCTTCTTCCAGATGCTTCAGCTTCTTTTTTGCCACTCTGGTCATAGCCTCCGCATGGCGGATCGCAATCAGCAGTTCCTGGCTGTCATAGCCTGACAGCCTCAGCTTTTTGCGTAAATCCACCACCTTCTGCCTGGCGCTGGTCACAGCCCTCCTTGCATTGCCGGAAGTCTTCGCCTGCAGTATCCGCCTGGAAATCTGTTTAAAATTATAATTCAGCTTTTTCTTAAACTGCTGCTTCTGTTTAGACGCTTTTGCTCTCTGAGCCTCTCTGGCTTTTTTTGCCTCTTTGGCTCTCTGCTCTGCTCTTGCTCTTGCCCGCGCAAGAGCCCTTTCCTGCATCGTTGACTTTGATACGGAAACCCGAGCTGCTGAAGTCCCGTCCTTGTTACTTCTCAGCCCATACCGGTTCGTCCCGGAACTGCCTGTACTCGCCATGATATTCATGTCGTCATCCTCCTTGATTCGGACCAATACTGACAAATATTATTTATAAATATATCGGCAACATCACCGCAAATCTTAATTCAAATGTCATGAAAAAAGCGGGAGATGTCATGTCCCCCGCTGTCATTCTGCAAACTATGTAATTATGATTACACAATCCCCTGCGCAGTCATAGCTTCAGCAACCTTCAGGAAGCCTGCGATATTGGCGCCTGCTACATAGTTGCCTTCCATGCCGTACTTCTTTGCGGCGCTGTCCAGGTTATGGAAAATATTCACCATGATATTCTTCAGCTTCGCATCAACTTCCTCGAAGGTCCAGGAAAGTCTCTCGCTGTTCTGGCTCATCTCCAGCGCGGAGGTAGCTACGCCGCCCGCATTGGCAGCCTTGCCGGGGCAGAACAGCACACCGTTCTTCTGAAGATATTCGGTAGCCTCCATGGTGGTGGGCATATTCGCGCCTTCCGCCACAGCAAAGCAGCCGTTCGCAACCAGCATTTTTGCATCCTCCAGGTCAAGCTCGTTCTGGGTAGCGCAGGGAAGCGCTACATCACACTTCACACTCCACACACCGTGCTCGCCGTTTTTCTTCTCATGATACTCAGCACTGGGCCTTGCAGCCGCATATTCGCTCAATCTTGCGCGCTTTACTTCCTTTATCTCCTTCAGCAGCGCCACATCAATCCCCTCAGGGTCATAAATCCAGCCGGTGGAATCGGAACATGTCACGGGTTTAGCGCCAAGCTGCTGTGCTTTCTGGATAGCGTAAATTGCAACATTACCTGCTCCGGAAACTGCGACAGTTTTTCCTGCAATATCCTTTCCGTTGCATTTCAGCATCTCCTCAGTCAGGTAAAGCAGGCCATATCCCGTTGCTTCGGTTCTTGCCAGAGAGCCGCCGTAAGAAAGTCCTTTTCCGGTAAGCACTCCTTCATACAGCCCTGTCAGCCTCTTATACTGTCCGTACATATAACCAATCTCTCGCGCGCCGGTTCCGATGTCGCCTGCAGGCACATCGGTATCTGCACCGATATACTTATGTAACTCATTGATAAAGCTCTGGCAGAATGCCATCACTTCCCTGTCTGATTTGCCCTTGGGATCAAAATCAGAGCCACCCTTGCCGCCGCCGATAGGCAGTCCGGTCAGGGAATTTTTGAAAATCTGTTCAAAGCCCAGGAACTTGATAATACCAAGATTGACGCTGGGATGAAGCCTCAGACCCCCTTTATAAGGTCCGATAGCGGAATTAAACTGTACACGGAAACCATTGTTC
>JAIDME010000354.1 GCA_029050705.1 Acetatifactor sp. | reverse complement strand
ACCTGGGAATGGGAACTACATACCTGGATCCTGCCGGCTCTCAGATTGGCAAGAAGGAAAGCATTGCGGATACGGCCCGGGTTCTGGCGGGAATGTTTGAGGGAATTGAGTACAGGGGATTCGGACAGGATATTGTGGAGGAACTGGCAGAGCATTCAAAAGTGCCGGTGTGGAACGGGTTGACCAATGAGTTTCATCCCACTCAGATGCTGGCTGACCTTCTGACCATTCGGGAGCATTTTAGCCGTCTGCAGGGAATCAGGCTGACTTATATGGGAGATGCGCGCTATAATATGGGAAATTCCCTGATGGTGACCTGTGCAAAGATGGGCATGCACTTTACGGCCTGCACTACGGCAAAGTATTTCCCGAACAGCGAACTGGTGGAAAAATGCAGGGAAATTGCAGCTAAGAGCGGCGGAAGCATCACATTGACAGAAGACGTGGACGCGGGAACAAAAAATACGGATGTTATTTATACGGATGTGTGGGTTTCCATGGGAGAGCCGGATGAGATATGGGCAGAGCGAATCAGGGATCTGACTCCCTACCAGGTGAACAGGAAGGTGATGGAGAATGCAGGAGAGCAGGCAATCTTTATGCACTGCCTGCCCGCATTTCACGATTTAAAGACTAAAATCGGGGCACAGATGGGAGAACGCTTTGGTATTACGGAAATGGAAGTGACTGACGAGGTGTTTGAATCAGAGCAATCTCTGGTGTTTGAGGAGGCGGAGAATCGTATGCACACCATAAAGGCTGTTATGTATGCGACGCTGTGCTGATATTCGGGGGTGAGGTTTGGATGTTCGGTAAAAATGAACTGGAAAGCTGCATGGACACTGAGTGGGCCGGACGCTGCATACATTATTTTGAGGAACTGGGTTCCACCAATATTCAGGCAAAGCTGGAGGCGGAGAACGGGGCGGCAGAGGGAACTCTGGTGGTGGCGGACATGCAGACTGCAGGCCGTGGCAGAAGCGGCAGAAGCTGGAACAGTCCTGCCGGAACCAATGTCTATTTTACATTGATTTTAAAGCCTTCTTATGCACCGGATAAAGCATCTATGGTGACTCTTGTTATGGCTCTTGCCGTGGCGGAGGGAATCTATGGAACCTGCGGCCTGGAGGCGGAAATTAAGTGGCCGAATGATGTGGTGGTGAATGGGAGAAAGGTCTGCGGTATTCTGACGGAAATGAGTGCGGAGCACGGAACTGTCCGGCATGTTGTGATTGGCGTGGGCGTCAATGTGGGCCTGCAGGAGTTCCCGCCGGAGATTGCGTCAGCAGCCAGCCTTCAGGCGGAATGCGGGCGGGAGGTATCGAGAACGGTTTTATTGGTGAATATTATGAAGTCCTTTGAAAAATACTATGAAAGCTTTCGGCGGAACAAAAATCTTTCCGACATAATGGGTAAATATAATAGTCTGCTGGTGAACCGGAACAGGGAGGTTCGCGTCCTGGATCCTAAAGGGGAATTCCGGGGCATTGCCGGGGGGATTGACGAGAGCGGTCAGCTGCTGGTGGAGCGTGAGGATGGCAGCATCGCGGAGATTTATGCCGGTGAGGTGTCGGTGCGGGGCATCTATGGGTATGTTTAGTGTGTGTACACGGGGGGTATAGAGATAGAAGCGAAGAAGACAGTGCTATGCGGAGCCAACGCATATGAGAAGAAGTACTATTTTAATGAGCAGTTTAACGGCATTCCGGAGTCCATCAGGGAAGAACTGCACATTATCTGTGTCCTGTTTACGGAGGAGGTGGGCGGTGTGTTCACTATTGCCTTTGAGGAGGACGGAAATGTGATTCTGGAGACGGAGGCGGAAGAGAGCGACATCTATTATGACGAGGTGGGCAGCGGTCTGCTTGTGGGAGAGGTGCGCAGGAACAGACAGGAGCTATTTGAATCACTGCGCCTTTATTATAAAGTATTTATTTTAAAAGAGTCTCCTGATAAATTATTAAATGAGGATTTGATAAATGATTCTTGTGATTGATGTTGGAAATACGAATATGACGCTGGGAGTGTACCAGGGAGAGGAACTGAAGGCCACATTCCGCATGATGACTAAGACGCCCAGGACATCCGACGAGTACGGGGTGGTAATCACGCAGCTTTTGAAGAACAAAGGGATTGAGGCGTTGGAGCTGGAGGGTTCCATTGTGGCAAGCGTGGTGCCGGATGTAATGCATTCTCTGATGGGAGCGCTGGTGCGGTATACAGGCACAAAGCCGGTGAATGTGGGCCCCGGGATCAGGACAGGTATCCGCATTGTCACGGAGGAGCCCAGGGCCATCGGGGCGGACAGGATCGTGGATGCAGTGGCGGCGTATGAGAAATACGGCGGTCCTGTGCTGGTACTGGACTTTGGGACGGCGACCACCTATGACCTGATCACGGAAAAGGGAGAGTTTACCGCGGGTATTACCGCGCCGGGTATACGTATCAGCTCCGAGGCGCTGTGGACCCAGGCTGCCAAGCTGCCCAATATTGAAATCAGAAAACCGAAATCCATTCTTGCACAGGAGACGATCACAAGCATGCAGGCAGGGCTGGTTTACGGGCAGATAGGGCAGACGGAATACATTATCAAAAAGGTGAAGGAAGAGAGCGGGATTCAGAATCTGAAGGTGGTTGCCACCGGAGGCCTGGGCAGGCTGATTGCTGATGAGACGGAGGCCATTGACATCTACGACAGTTCCCTGACCCTGGATGGGCTGCGGATTATATACGAGAAGAACCGCAAGGGGTAAGGACAATGAGCAAATTGACGATTGGCGACGTGACGCTGGACAATAACGTTATCCTGGCTCCCATGGCGGGAGTGACGGATTTGCCATTCCGGCTGCTTTGCAGGGAGATGGGAGCCGGAATGGTGTGTATGGAGATGGTAAGCGCCAAGGCTATCTATTACAACAATAAGAATACGGAAGAATTGCTGGCGGTGCATCCGAAAGAGTGTCCGGCTTCCCTTCAGCTTTTCGGCTCAGATCCGGAAATAGTGGCAGAGATGGCGGCGCGGATTGAGGAGCGCCCTTTTTCTGTTCTGGACTTTAACATGGGTTGCCCTGTGCCGAAGGTAGTAAATAACGGGGAGGGCTCCGCCCTGATGAAAAATCCGGAGCTGACAGAGAAGCTGCTGGCGGCGTTGGTAAAGGCTGTGAAAAAGCCGGTTACTGTTAAAATCCGCAAGGGATTCGATGACAGCTGCGTAAATGCGGTGGAAATCGCCAGAATCGCAGAGAACTGCGGCGTGGCAGCAGTAGCGGTGCATGGGAGAACCAGAGCCCAGTATTACAGCGGCAGGGCAGACTGGGAGATTATCAGACAGGTGAAAGAGGCAGTGAAGATACCTGTTATCGGAAACGGTGACGTTGACAGCCCCCAGGCGGCAAAAGCCATGCTGGAGTCCACCGGCTGCGATGGCGTCATGATTGGGCGTGCAGCCCAGGGAAATCCCGGGATTTATCGGCAGACAGTGCGCTTTATGGAGGATGGAAGCCTTCTTCCCGGTCCGGACAAAGAGG
>JAIDME010000353.1 GCA_029050705.1 Acetatifactor sp. | reverse complement strand
TAATTCCAGCAGAATTCCTTCCGGCTGGTGCAGATTATCAAAGCCCTCTATCTCTGTAATGTCCATCCTGCACAGCTGTGGCGGAAGATCGCCCCATACGTTTCGCTTATGTCCCGGCATGTGGCAGGGATAAATATCACTCTCTCCGTTGCGGACAAGCTTCTCAAATAAATGTTCCAACCCTAATCCTTCCTCAGCTTTTGCAGAATAACTCCGTGTCCTTTGCGCATATGCAGCGTCTCCAGCAAAGAACACCATTTATCTGCCGTTGTGACAATCCAGGCTTCTCTGTATTTTGGCGGCACCACCGTGAGCGGCCACATATGTTTCCTGATAATATCCTTTTCCCGATTTGTCAGTGTATATTCCTTCGAAGCGTTCCTCAACGCTATTCCCGGATGGTAAAATCCATGAAGATTATGGGGATGCTTCTTGTCCGGCACATGCCAGTCATAAAGGAAATAGTCATGAAGAAGCGCTCCTCTGATCAGCTCTCTTCGATTGCAGGGAATATGCAGCCTGTCACTGATAATAAGACTGCATCGTGCCACACTAAGCACATGCTCATTAACCGTCATGCTGCCATGCTGGATATACTCTTTTGTCCTGCGAAAATTTCTGGAAGCTAAAATATCAGGTGCCTCTTCATTAATCTGCCGCTGGATTGTCCGAAAACGCTCCAGCTCTCTTTTCCATTTTTCTGCCTGCCGCTTTGTACGCGGCCCACGCCTTCGGTCGCTCATAAATCAACAAATCACCCTTCCTGACTCATAACCTCTTCCGCTCATTGCTCCGCAGCAGGACCCTCCCGGGAATCTTACGGAATACTTTCTCCAGGCTCTTCTGTCCCCTGTCCTATCACCGGCTCTTCCTGCGCCTGAAGTTCTTCCTCTGACGGCATCTGTGTCTCAGCAGGAGGCTCCAGAGGATCTACCTCATAATAGTAGCATATGACAGGAAATCCCGTCGACACATAATCGTAGATGACCTCCGCGGAAGCCAGGGGCAGATTAATGCATCCGTGGGAACCGTGACTTTGATAGATGGTTCCACCGAAATCCCGGCGCCAGGTGGCATCGTGCATACCGTAATTGCCATAAAAAGGCATCCAGTAATTCACGAAGGATGCGTAATCCGCTCCCCGCAGCGTGGCGTTTCTCGTCTTATAGGTCAGGCCGAAAATGCCGGCCGGCGTCGCACGGCTCGGTACGATATTCGTCATACCGGATACAAAATCCGTCTCAAATACAATCTGTCCAGCCTCATGAACATAGAGATGCTGATGTGTCAAATCCGCCTCAATATAATCACTGCCAATATCTTCAGAACCCTTTTCCCTGGCAGTGACACTGTAAACCGGCTCACGATCCGTTACGCTGCCCTGGTATATCAACTGAATCAGTTCCTCCGTCTCCGCCTCCGTGTCTGTCCTCCAGCCGTAATTCGGGCTGTCCAACGTAAGTTCTACTCCAAGGGCCGTGACGAACTTTTTCTTTTTGCCGTATGTATTGTAATTTTTCGCCTGAGCCTTTACAAAGGACTTCACAGCCTCCTCATCCAGAGTCGGACCGTCTTCCTCCATGACAATCCAGTCCTTCAGAGTTTCAATATCCAGCACTACCTCATTGCCGTTCCAGTCATAAGTAATTTCCGTACCCAGCCAGGTATTTGCCGTTTCCACCAAGTCCGTCAGTCTCGCATCTGTCTGCGTTATCTTCGCCCCAATATAGCAAAGTTCCTGTTCCAAATCAACAGCATCCTGTTTTGCATAGATTGCACTGCTGATGCAGTTCAATACCTTATCCAAATCCAGCTCCGTACCTATAGTCTCCGGAATCACCTGATATCCGCTGATTTCATCACTATATTCGCTTATGTACGCATCCTGAGGCTTCTGCATATTTTTCTTTATACAGGCTGCCCAGCCGTTTACAGTACCTTTAAGCTTATCCTCATCAAATTGAACCCCCTGTACCAGGGAATAATCGTAAAGAGACTGTCCGTTTAAATTCCAGGCTATATATGCCTGAACCCATTTCCACTCATCCTGTTCTGCCAGTATGCTCTCTACGCCTCCCAGAGAATCAATGTAAGAAAGTGATATATCCCCCGGTACAATCTCTCCTATCAGAGCTGCCGATTCCCCTGTAGCATGATCACGTCCCAACACCTGCAGGCAATAGGTGTTAATCTGCGCATCCACAAGCTCCGCAATCTCCACCGCCTCCATATTGCTGCAGTCCATTCCGTTTACAGTACTGCCCGGAAAGAAATGCGTTCTGTAATACATTGCCATGCCAGCATAGCCCCCGGACACGGAAATTAACAAAATCAAAACAATCCCAAGAACCACCCATTTTGCCTTGCCGCCCGGCTTTTTAGTCTTTTCTTTCGTCTCCGATTCCTCAGGTTCAGATGCCTCCACAGCACTTTCAGCTTCTTCCTGCGCTGCTCCTGTTTCCTCCGGCTTCTTTTCTGATTCCTGCTGAATCTCCCCGGAGATTCCCTGCGTATTCTCAGGTTCCCCTTGTTTTTCTTCCTGTTTTTCTTCCTGTTTTTGCTGTTCTTTCTCTGTTTTTTTCAGCTCTTCCTCAGATTTTCCCTGGACTTCTTCGGACATAGCCGTTATTTTCTCTACTCCGGATTTTTCCACTTTTGTCTTTTTCGTTTTCTTCTTGCTCATTAGGCCTTCTCCGTTCGCAATATTTCTCCTGTTCGCATATATATGACCATTATAGCATGACTTAGCGCAAAAAAACAGCATCAAAAGGCTTAATTTCAACCTTTCAATGCCGCCTGTACAATACAAAATGCCCAGAACCGGAATCGAACCAGTGACACGAGGATTTTCAGTCCTCTGCTCTACCAACTGAGCTATCTGGGCATAAAAACTTATAAAGGGTATTCCTTCATAAGCCTTTGAGTAGCGGGGACAGGATTTGAACCTGTGACCTTCGGGTTATGAGCCCGACGAGCTTCCAGACTGCTCCACCCCGCGTTATTCAGTTATAAAATTATATGCTCTCCCCCCCGGAAATATTCCTTCTGTGAAAAGCAAATGGATGGGGGTGGATTCGAACCACCGAAGCAATTTGCAGCAGATTTACAGTCTGTCCCCTTTGGCCACTCGGGAACCCATCCATATGGAATTATTTACTCCATAGAGCCGATGATCGGACTCGAACCGATAACCTGCTGATTACAAATCAGCTGCTCTGCCAATTGAGCCACATCGGCGAAAATCCTTCATATTAAATGGGGCCTATAGGGCTCGAACCTATGACCCTCTGCTTGTAAGGCAGATGCTCTCCCAGCTGAGCTAAGACCCCATATAACGACCCAGATCGGACTCGAACCGACGACCTTCGCCGTGACAGGGCGACGCTCTAACCAACTGAGCCACTGGGCCAAATTTTTGCCATAATGAAGGCTATTCAATGACATGGAGGTCATTGCACCCTCAAAACCGAACACCGGCTCCAATCTCCTGTCCTTTTGGTTAAGCTCTCGACCGATTAGTAAGCGT
>JAIDME010000352.1 GCA_029050705.1 Acetatifactor sp. | reverse complement strand
ATATGATAAAATGGAGCACGAGATAGCTTGAAAGGATTTTTTGCCGGGGTCTGGCAGGGCCCCGGCTTTTTTTGCCTCTTTTTCTTAATGATTTGTGAAGATTTATTGAATATCAATAAAAATATATTGACATTCGATTATGCGGGTGCTATATTGGCGGTACAAAATACAGAGCGCGAAATGCAAAATCTGCATAATCCGCGTAATCCGGGAGGACTGCAAATGAAACACTTTATAAATAAGCATCCGTTTTTGGCAGCAGTATTATTATCACTTAACCTTGGAATGATACTGGTCATGGCCAACGTGGCGATGGCCATGGGGTCGGAATCATTTGTGAGAAACATATTAAAAGGCAGAACGCCGGGAGAAATATTTGAAATGTATGTGTCTATGTGGGCAGGCATGATTGTATACGGCGGATTTATAATATTCCCGTTTGTGTTGACGGCGGCGGAAATTATTCTGCTGGTGAAGGGGAGAAAGGATCATGATCTTTACCGGAAGGGCAGGATATTTGACATAGTGGGAGTAACACTGGGAGTCTTCTACAGCCTGCTTTATCTGAGCTTTTTCAGCGAGGTCTCCTTTGGCAGAGACTGGTATGAGCAGCTGGCAAACCGCCAGACTCATACGCCCATCTATACTGAGGCCCAGATTACTGTGATAATGGTGGCGCTGGTGGCCGTTGTCGGGTATCTTGTGGTGAATTATATACCCCTGAACGAAATGCCGCCGCTGATGCTGGTTCTTGGGATGGCAGCCATATATATGGGGGCCGTTGAAAGCGTGGTCTGGGGAATTCAGGTCTTTCGGGGAAAAAGCTTTGATTTCTTTCTTTTGCTCTTACCGCTGAATTGCCTGCTGCTCACGGCGAGAACGGTGAGTCATAAGATGTGGGAGTGGAATCAGCTGCTTGCGAAGGATGCCTCCCGCAGAGAACAGTATCAGGAAGGAAGCGGTGTGCTTCATGCCTGTAACCGTTTCCTGGCAAAATCGGAGCGCTGGCCGCTGGCGGCATTCCTGCTGATGTGGCCCCTGCTGGGAATTTTGATTGGTATTTTACTCCTGTTGGGACAGAAGCCGGATGCTGTCATCCGGGCATTTACGGAGACCAGCGACTGGAATCTGTCCCAGAGGGTTGCGCCTCAGAATATCTACTACGATGAGCATTATCTCTGTACTGTGGCAGCGGGAGGCCATGAAAGTATCGTAAAACCCAGAAGGCTGGGAGTGCGGCACGGGCATCAGGTCATTGTCAACAGGCAGCTCTGTGTGGCCAATGCTTTCGAACAGGTTTTGGAGGAGCGGACGCCTCGCTTTCACAGAGCAGTGCGCCATTTTTATGACACATACGGATTCCCTGTGGCGAAGCTGATTCATTCTAAATATACGGCTGATCTTATTTACTTTCTGATGAAGCCTTTGGAGTGGATATTCTTGATCGTGCTGTACCTGACAGATGTAAATCCGGAGAACCGAATAGCCATTCAGTATACGGGAAAGAGTCTGAAGGATTTTCAGTAATCGGGAAAAACTGTAAAAGCCGTTACCATTGATGTGGGAAGAGGCTGTAAGTGAGCAACCGGAAAGTGAGTAGTCGGATAGTGATCAGATAGAAAGTGAATAGAGGGAAAAAATAGCAGAAAAGCGGACAGCGAGAGCGGAGGTAAATAGAACATGGAGAAAAGCGAAAGAGCAGAGGAAAAAAGAACTGCGGAAAAGAGCGAAGCGGCGGGGGAAAGAGAAGGACGCATGGCAGATAACAAGTTGATCTGGACAAAGGGAACAAAATACCTGTTGGATTTTATGTTTTATGGAGGAATCCTGGTGACAGTATCTTTGCCCTGGAGTATCAGGTGGATTGGAAAGCAGCTGCCATATTTAATTGAACACTATGAGGAGTCAGTCATTATTTAC
>JAIDME010000351.1 GCA_029050705.1 Acetatifactor sp. | reverse complement strand
TATATGGTGTATCCGGCAATTTTAAGCTTCGGTTCCTCCTGCCAGAAAGCATCCTGTTCGCCAAGCCCCAGAAAACCGGTAAATGTAAACACCCCCTGAGCATAGGAACGATCCGCAAGATCGTGAAATCTGTTCTTTAGCTGTTGTAATTCCATTATGCAAAGCTGATGACCTCTTCCTTTGGCGCTTTCGTCTTTTCAACACTCACCGCATGCAGGACCGGCCCCTCTCCTTTATAGTCTTCCCAATACTCCTTTGACACAGTGGCCGTCACCCTGACCCACTCCTTCTGCTTCAGGGCTCCCGCTCCCGCGAACTCACAGGCATAGCCCAGAAAAGCCATATCTTCCGCACAACAGGTCATTGCCATGCGGCCCGGGACGAAATAATCGGAGGGGAAATTCTCAGGCTTTAACACCATTGCCACAAACTGCAGTTTTTTGCCCACATACCGTTCCAAATGGTCCATGGAATCCAGATACCAAATTCCATAACCCTTGTTATCCAATACGATAGTCTCCTGATTCAGGTCATATGGCAGGTCTTCCTCAAAGATTTCGTCAATCTCACCGTTGGAGTCCTCAAAGACTACATCCGCCTTGGCGTTTACCGCCTTAATATTCCTCTTATAAGTGTTCAGCTGGTCTCTCACCGTATCGCACCGGTTAAAAATAATCATCTCCGAGCCCCGAATCATCTCCGCAAGCAAAGAACGCATATTGGTGTAGTACATGGGGAAGGTGGAGCCGTCAATAATGGTAATCTGCTGCTCAATCTTCCAGTACCAGGGCAGCTTTGCATTCTTATAGTTCCACATACCGTTGTACTCAATAATAATCCGCTCCGGTTTATGCTTTTTTTCCAGTTCAGTCAGCTTCTCCGGGGTAAAGTCCGTTTCCTCCTGAATGAGTTCCACTTCTGTACGGCTCTGTTTCAGAAGATTTACATCGTACTCGTTCTCCCCCTCCTCGCACAGCAAAAGCAGGGTCGTTCCCTTAATCTGAAAATAAGGCTGTGACAGGGTAAAGCAGATAAATTCTGTCTTTCCGCTCTCAAGAAAGCCATTGATCACATATACTGGTTTCATCTAAACAGCTCCTCCAGCTTATCTTCCTTCAGCTCGGCGCCGATGACGCAAAGCTTGCCCGTCACCTCCGGCTTACCCTCTCTGATGTCATGCTCCTCAGGCACATAATCGAAGTAAATCCAGGTCCCGTTCTCCCCGGGAACCATCCCCTTGGATCGCAGGATCGCGCCGTACTCACCGCTGTCCAGAGCCGTCAGGATGCTCTCGATCCTCTCGACGGTATACTTAGCCGGAGTCTCCTTGCCCCAGCTTGCGAATATCTCATCCGCATGGTGATGATGGTGATGTCCATGCTCATCATGGTGGTGATGATGCTCATGTTCCTCATCATGATGATGGTGCTCATGTTCCTCATCATGATGGTGGTGATGATCATGTTCGTCATCATGATGATGGTGCTCGTGTTCCTCATCATGATGATGGTGATGATCGTGTTCCTCATCATGATGGTGATGATGCTCATGCTCGTCATCATCGTCATGGTGGTGATGACCGCCGCAGCAAGGGCATTCCTCGCCGTCATGATGATGGTGATGCTCATGCTCATCCTCAAGGTGCAGCTGCTCCATCATTTCCTTCATCATCTCATCCAGCGTATCAGCACCCTCAATGGTCTCAAGTACAGCCTTTCCGTCCAGCTGGTCCAAAGGAGTGGTGATGATAGTTGCCTTCGCATTGTGTTCGCGGATAAGAGCCACGCACTCCTCCAGCTTCTCTGGGCTTACTTTGTCTGTTCTGCTTAAGATAACAGTTCCCGCAAAGGCAATCTGATTGATGAAGAATTCGCCGAAATTCTTGATATACATCTTCGCCTTGGAGGCGTCCACCACCGCCACGGCGCTGTTTACCTGCACATCCAGATCAGATGCCACATTCTCAACTGCCTTCAGCACGTCGGAAAGTTTACCCACGCCGGAGGGCTCAATCAAAATTCTCTCCGGTGCATATGTCTGGATGACCTCCTTCAGCGAGGTTCCGAAATCTCCCACCAGGGAACAGCAGATACAGCCGGAATTCATCTCTTTTATCTCAATGCCGGCCTCCTTCAAAAAGCCTCCATCAATGCCGATTTCACCAAACTCATTCTCAATCAGCACCGTCTTGCTGCCATCCAGCGCCTCCTTCAGCAGCTTCTTGATAAGGGTTGTCTTGCCTGCCCCCAAAAAACCTGAAAACACATCTATTTTTGTCATTTTTTTCACCCTTTCTCTCATAGAAAATTTTCTGCACGATTCCGCTATTTATCATTTTCTATCATCTTTTTGGCATTGTCAAGTCTCAGGGGATAAAAGTTTAATAAAACGTAACAGTTACATGCGCTCCAGCGGGGCCTTCACCTCCTCCGCAATATAACGGATTGCGCCTCCGTACACGCCGAGCTGTACGGCCTGTGCCGTCATCTCATCATATACTTTCCGTAAACGTCCGGAAATATCCTCCTCTCCTCCGTCTGACGCATGACCGGACGCTTTCACCACCCCGGCAAGTTCATCACAGACCTTTCGGAGGGCTCCTGTCTGCTCTTCACCCAGATGCGCAGCTTCCAGTTTCTGAATCTCACCTTTCAGATAAAACAGAAGAATTTCCTCCTGCACAGCCAGATCCTCGTACTTTTTCCCTGGATTGCGGACAGGTACAGGCTCATTTTCCGATTTACCATATGTTCCCATGGCACCTTCCGGCAGATTTCGAAAGAATTCCAATGCTTCCTTCAGGCAGTTCTCAAAATGCGAAATACCGGCAAATAATTCCCTGTGGGACGGATTCCGCAATATATCGACCTCTGCGGCAAATGACACCGTCTCAAGCCGAAACAGCATGTTCTCCAATTCATAAACCGTCACCTTCTCCGGCGACAGGGCAGACAGCTTCTCCGTCATTTCCAGAATCTCCTCAACGATATAGAGATAAGGAAGCGCAGGATTTGACAGCTTTTCTGCCGCTGCTCTGCCTGCTTCCTGCGTTTCCCTCATCCTTTCCTGTGCGTTTTTACGCATATCCTGAAAGATAAGCGCTGCCAGTTCACTTAAGAAATCCGCTATCTTCTCTGCTTTCAATCTCGCATGCCAAGCCAGCTGTCTGTATTTCCCTGTCATCTGTTCATACGCCTCCCGATGTTCCGGTATCGCCCTCGCCATAGTCAGTCCGGTCTGAAAAGCCGTAAGGCTGAAGACAAACGCGGCATTCTCAATTGCACTCACGATCAGAAAGCGCGCCGATATTCCGTCCGGACATCCTGCAATATTGCCAACCCTCTCCAGCAGTTCCGTCATCTGTCCTGCCATTTCCTCAGTTCTGTCGGCGGCATAATTCCATACCGGCTCATAGAATGCCTTAGCTTCCGGCATAGCTCCCACATGCTTCCTCGTATGATCAGCTGTCTCTCTGGCCTCCACGATCAGGCCGTTCAGTTCCCGGATAATTTCATCCGTCGTTTTGGAATACATCATATCTCTTTTCTCCTTTCCCACCCTGAGAGAGGCAACAGCATAATGATATTTTCTGTACTCCGCCGGTGTCATTCCCATGTATGCCGTGAAGCTGCGTGTAAAACCTTCATGGGAGTCATAGCCGTATCGAAGAGCTATTTCGAGAATCGTGTCCCGGGTCTCTGCCAGTTCTCCAGCTGCAAGAATCAGCTTACGCCTGGTCACATATCTCATGACGCTCTCCCCTACTGCTTCCCGGAACATACGCTGATAATGATATTTAGAAAAATGAATACTGTCTGCAAGCGCTTCCACAGTCAGCTTTTCCCTGATTCTTTCCTCAATCATTGCCAGGGAATGGCATATTGGAGTCTCTTTACACATGCTTACACCTCCCGTCTGTCAGGTTGTAATCATAGAATACTCGGCTGCTGTTTCTTTTTCTTGATAAAAAATGCTCTTTGCGCCGCAGTGGTGCAGTCACTGGTTGAATTCCTGCAGGTCCATTTCCGCCAGGATCAGACTCAGGGGCACCACTGCCAGTTCACCATCCTCGTTTCCTCCTGAGAGGATACCCAGAAAATGCCCCTGCCTGTCAAATAGGCCTCCGCCGGACATCCCCTGCATGCCCTCCGCCTTCACCCACATCATATATTGCCCGTAATCTTCCATATAAATCCAATGGTCCAGAATGACCCCCTCATAAGCTTCCGCCGCCACGCCTGTCCTGCTCCCCATGACAATGCAGCCGGTCCCCGCCGTAGCCGCATCAAAGCTCTCCTTGTCTACATTGGCACAGAGACACCGCTCAAGGGTATCCTCCGGTATGTCATCCCCCGGCACTCTCACCACGGCAAAATCTCCGGATCCAAAGCATTCAAAGTCACCGACAGATACACTCGCTCCATCGTCAAAGGTCACCAGCACAAAATCCTCCGCCTCCTCCAGCACATGGGCTGCTGTCAGGATGAACAGCCTTTCCTCTGCCGCCCCGCAGATCACCCCGCTGCCCAGAAGACTTCCCGCCTGCAGCTGTACCATCATGCCGCTTCCGTTTCTCTGAAGTAAATCCGCCAGATTTTCATTGTCCGGATCTTCAGATTGCAACGGTTCCATCCGCTTTAAAGCAGTCAGTAACTCCCCTGCATATTCCGGTTCCATTGTGTCTTTCGGTTCTTCCGAACTTTTCTGTTCCTCTGTGCCTTCAGGTCCCGTCCTGCCCCCGCATCCTGCTAAAGCCCACAGGAGCGCGCACAGCAGGGCTGCCGTTAAAAATCTTACTCTCAAAATTATCCTCCCACAAAAAACGAAGCAACCCCAAGACCACGGAATCCGCAGTCAAAGGCCTGCTCAGTTCTTTTTTACATTGGTAAGCAAAACGATAAGCCGGGTTATGTCGTTGGACGGTCATCTATCTAGCACGGCTGTTGCCAGCCGCGTCAAGCGACCCACCTGAAAGCAGGCCGGGCAAGCCTGTCGCTTTCTGTTTGGTCTTGCTTCGGATGGGGTTTACATGGCTCCGGCTGTTACCAGCCGGACGGTAGTCTCTTAAACTGCCTTTCCACCCTTACCAGGCTGCATGAAACATGCAGCCGGAAGAACCGGCTTCGCCGTTTCCTCCACTCCACATAGGAACTGGCGGTATATTTCTGTTGCACTGGCCTTGGAGTCGCCTCCACCGGACGTTATCCGGCATCCTGCCCTGTGAAGCCCGGACTTTCCTCACCTGACAGCTGCCACAAAGGGCAGCCGCAGCCGCGACCGTCTGTCTTACTTACGAACTGTATTATATATCGGATGATACCAAAAATCAAGGTTGACCATGCAACCGTTCACACCCGCGCCATTCGCAAAACGCGCCTTCAGCGCTTTACTGTTGCTATACATTAAAGCAGCTTCCGCCCACGAACTCCCTGCAAATGGAATTATTGGGCAGGCTCTCGCTTGGCACGCTTAAGAAGTAATCCAAAAATTTCAGCAGACGCTTTGCCTCGTAGTACTCCGGCACATCCTTTGGAATCTGGAACAGCAGCGGCTCCGCAAAAGTCTTCAGCACGGCAAGTTCAAAAATCTGTGCCGAGTTGAACATGGCATCCGCCTCCTCCTGGAAGGGGAAAATATTTTCCTCCTCCCCGCGCCTGACTGAAGGCCACATCTGAATGGTTCTCTGAGCGCTGGAGCCTCTGGTCCTTGCATCACGGACCATCCTGCGCAGCAGCCGCCCATCCGTGGTGGGTATCCTGTTGTGATTGTCTACATTCAGAGCCGTCAAGGCACTGATATATATCTTGTATTTACTCTCCTCCGGAAGAGCGTAGGACATCTTTGCATTCAGTCCGTGAATACCCTCGATGACAAGAATATCATCTGCTCCCAGCTGCTTGTAGTTGCCTCTGTATTCCCGCTGTCCGGTCTTGAAGTTGAATGTAGGCAGTTCCACCCGCTCTCCCGCCAGCAGTTTCACCATATCATCATTGAACTGCTTTACATCAATAGCTTCCAGACACTCAAAATTGTAATCCCCGTTCTCATCCCTGGGGGTCTGCTCTCTGTTTACAAAATAATCGTCCAGTGCGATGGGGTGAGGCATCTTCCCCATGGTCCGAAGCTGAATGGAAAGCCTGTGTGAAAAGCTGGTCTTTCCCGAGGAGGATGGGCCTGCGATCATGACGAACTTTATATTTCCCCTGTTCACAATGTCCTTGGCAATCTCACCGATTTTTCTCTCCTGCTCTGCCTCCTGTATCAATATCAAGTCGCTCATGGAACCGCTGCATATCTGGTCGTTTAAGTCTCCCACGGTCTCGATTCCGGCTTTTCTTCCCCAATCCTGAGAACTCTCCATGGTGTCAAACAGCTTTCTTCTCTCCTCGAAGACCTCCACCACAGTGGGATTCTTTCTGGAGGGAAGCACCAACATAAACCCTTCTTCGTAAGGCATCACATCAAACCACTTCACATAGCCGGCATTAGGCAGCATATATCCATAGTAATAATCATAGTAGCCGTCAATCTCATAGATGTTCACAAAAGAGCTCAGACGGTAGTGAAACAGCTTTTCCTTGTCCTTCATTCCCTTATTCCGGAACAATTCCATAGCCTCCTCCAGAGAATAGGAACGCTTCATAAAGGGAGTCTTTTTCTCCACCAATTCCCGCATGCGCACCTTAATTTTTTCTGCGCTTTCCGCCGTCACCGGCACTTTTCCCAGAACATTCACATAGAGTCCGTTTCCGATAGTAAACTCCACACAGCTTTCCTTCGCCGCTTCCGCCCCGAATACATCACAGATTCCCTTCAGAAACAGCATGGTCGCCGTTCTCACATAGGTCTTGTGTCCCACAGCATCCCTCAGGGTAAAAAACTCCACCGTACAATCCTTCGTCACCTTCTTAAACAACTCCCGAATTTTTCCGTTGGAAGAAACCAACGCGATCATTCCGTCATATTCCTTCTGATAATCCGCCGCAATGGCCTCATAAGTAGTTCCCTGGGCAAATTCCCGTTTTTCCCCGTTTACCGTAACCGTAACAACTGACATACCGCATCCTTCCTTTCCCGCACCGGTCTTGCTCTCCCTAACGCTTTATCTCTGAATCCGCCTTCTTTCCCGGATCAGCTTTACGCTTCGAACCAGCCTGATGCCCTTTCAATTTCCGTAAGTTCCCGCCTGACCTCCGAAACCCTTTCCGCCGCCCTCTCAGTGCGCTCAGCCTCCAGCTTCTCCAAAATCCGTCCCGCAGTTTCTCTTCTGTATTGCAGATATTGCCGCAGCACGGGGTGCTTACCCTTCAGCAACAGTTCCCCGTACTCGTCATAAATGCTCTGTAAATCTGTCGGCCCCGAAGAAACCGATTCTCTGAGCTTCCCGTCTGCCCGGCTCTGCCCATCGGACTGTGCGTCTCCGGCATATACCGCTTTCATGGCAAAATAGTATTTGCCCTCCTCGTACACAGCATCTTCCGCCGGAATCCGGAATCCCTCCCTACGCAAAAACATGCGGAATTCCTTCAATTCCGACTGGGGCTGCAGGATAAGTTCCCTCATGCTCCGAGTCTTTTCCATATGCGCCCGCAGGATCCTCTCCATCAGCCTGCCGCCCATACCGGCGCAGACAAGGGTCTCCGCTTCCCCGATTTCCAGCTTCTCCACGCCGTCAGACAATCTCGTCTCTATATATGTATTCAGTCCGCTGCTTTCAATATGCTCCCGCGCAGCTGCAAGAGGTCCTTTCCGCACATCCATAGCCAGCACATGTGGGCTGATTCCCTTCTGCACGAGATAGACAGACAGAAATGCATGGTCACAGCCCACATCCGCCACAGTATTTCCCCGTGTCACCATTTCCGCCAGCATCTGTAACCGTTTTGACAAAACCACCTGTCTGCCCTTCATCAGTCCAGATAGTCCTTCAGCTTCCTGCTGCGGCTGGGGTGACGCAGCTTTCTGAGTGCCTTCGCCTCAATCTGGCGGATACGCTCACGGGTGACATTAAACTCTTTACCCACTTCTTCCAGGGTGCGGGCACGTCCATCGTCCAGCCCGAATCTCAGCCGGAGTACCTTCTGTTCTCTCTCTGTAAGCGTTCCCAGTACCTCAACCAGCTGTTCCTTCAACAGAGTAAACGCTGCGGCATCCGCGGGCACAGGCACATTGTCATCCTGGATAAAATCTCCGAGATGACTGTCTTCCTCCTCGCCGATAGGAGTTTCCAGGGATACCGGCTCCTGGCTGATCTTTAAAATCTCACGCACCCGATCCACAGGCATGTTCATCTCTTCCGCAATCTCCTCCGGAGTAGGTTCGCGCCCCAACTCCTGAAGCAGCTGGCGGCTCACACGGATCAGCTTGTTAATAGTCTCCACCATATGCACGGGAATTCGAATGGTTCTGGCCTGGTCCGCTATGGCTCTGGTAATCGCCTGACGAATCCACCATGTGGCATAGGTCGAGAACTTGTAACCCTTCCGGTAATCAAATTTCTCAACAGCCTTTATCAGTCCCAGATTTCCCTCCTGAATTAAATCCAGGAACAGCATGCCGCGCCCCACATAGCGCTTTGCTATGCTGACCACAAGGCGCAGATTCGCCTCCGCCAGCCGTTTTTTCGCCTCCTGATCGCCCAGCTCCATCTTTTTCGCCAGTTCTATCTCCTCCTCAGCGGAAAGCAGCGGAACCTTGCCGATCTCTTTCAGATACATGCGGACAGGATCCTCGATACTGATGCCGTCCGGCACGGAAAGGTCAATGTTCTCCACATCCACCTCGTCGTCTTCCGTCAGAATGATTTCCTCATCATCCACATCATCACTCTCTGTAATGCGGAGCACATCAACACTATTCTGCTCCAGCACCTCCAGGATCTTTTCGAACTGTTCCTCCTCCAATGGCATGTCCGCGAAAAAATCATTGATCTCCTGGTATTCCAGCACGTTTTTCTTTTTCTTTGCTGCCGCTAAAAGTTCTCTGACCTTCTCGTCAAACTTTGCCTGCATATTTTCATCCATCGTAATAATTCCATCCTTCCTTCGGGATACCGACTCCCTTATTCTATAATCATTGCCCTAATCC
>JAIDME010000350.1 GCA_029050705.1 Acetatifactor sp. | reverse complement strand
TATTCAAAATCAGCCGCACTGATCTTGCTGATACCTTCTGTGTATATTTTCTCCGAATCCACATTTTTCCCCATCATCAGGGATGAGAGAATAGCCACCTTCCGGCAGGCGTCATACCCTTCCACATCCGCTTCAGGATTTCGCTCCGCATATCCCAGCTCCTGCGCCTTCCTCAGAGTGTCTCCGTAGTCGGCTGCTTCCCTCTCCATCTTGCTTAAGATATAGTTAGTGGTTCCGTTCAATATTGCCGTAATCTTTTCAATTCTTTCAGCCGTCAGCGCCTTGGTGATGGGACGGATAACGGGAATACCGCCTCCTACGCTGGCCTCAAACATATAGCTGCAATTTTTATTTCTGGCAATCTCCAGCAGCTCCGCACCATGCTTCGCCACCAGCTCCTTGTTGGAAGTACATACGCTCTTCCCCGCTTCAAGCAGCTGTTTGGTAAACTGGTATGCCGCTCCCACGCCTCCCATGACCTCACAGACGACGCTGACTTCCGCATCATTCAAAATCACATTAAAATCATGTATCACCCTGTCCTCATAGGGGTCGCCGGGAAAATCCCGCAAGTCCAGAATGTACTTGACATGCATCTCTTCACCGGCTTTGACGCTGACCTCCGCATTGTTGCTCTCAATTACTTCCACCACACCGCTTCCCACAGTGCCGTATCCCAAAACTGCCACTTTTATCATAAATATAATCTCCTTTTTTCACATTATTCCCGTGCCAGTATCTTCACGTGATGTACACCCTTCTGTGCTTCCATCTGTTCCAGCATTTTTGATATGTCTCCGGTATTCTGAAGCACCTGCACGCTCAGACTTAAAGACGCCATGCCGCTTATGGGAATACTCTGGTGAATTGTCAGTATGTTTGCGCCGTATTCCGCTATGGTTTTCAGAACATCCGACAGAAGGCCCGGTTCATCCTCCATCTGAAAGGTCAGTGTAACAGTGGTTCCCTGAATGCTGTCATGAAACTGAAAAATATCGTCCTTATACTTATAAAAAGAACTGCGGCTGATGCCGACAGCATCAACCGCTTCCTGAACCGTCGGAACCTTCTCCGACTCCAAAAGCCTCTTTGCTTCGACAACCCGCAGCAACACATCCGGCACCGCTTTCTGCGTCACCACATAATATTTTGCTGCTTCGCTCATATCTATTTCATGCCTTTCTGCAGCCGGCAAACGTTTCTGCCTCGCGGACACTTGTTTGCCAGCGAAAGATATTCTAGCACATATAGTCAAAAAGCACAAGACCTTTTTGTATATTTTTATTATAACGTTACAGTCAGGCCCCAAAACAACATATGATGCAAAAATGATTGAAATCTTATGCCAATATGTGGAAATTCTGATGCACTTTTTGCGCATTTTCATTTTATGATTGTCCTTGAGATATGAATCAATACTGTTACAGCGATATTTCAAGGAGGTTCCGCAATGAACATTGTGAGAAAAAAAAGAATTACCGGCCAAATCAGAAAATGGTTATGCTGTCTTCCGGCTCTGCTGCTGTTTGCCGCAAGCTGTCCCATGGTCTATGCGGCGGAAAACAATTCCGCAGAAGAGAATGCCGCAGAACAAAACAGCAATTCAGAAGACGGCGATAAGGACAAGCTTCTTGCCCCCTATTTTATCATTCAGGGCACGGGAGATGATGTCACTTCAGTCGAGCACTTTCCCTTGAAGGCAACAAATGTGGTCACCAATATTAACGGTATAATCGCCGAAACGTATGTGACGCAGACCTATATTAATGAAGGAGATACCCCCATAAACGCCCGCTATGTATTTCCGGCCTCTTCCACCGTTACTGTCCACGGCATGAAGATGGTGATCGGCAATGAGATGATCACCGCTAAGATTAAAGAAAAGGAAGAAGCAAAAACAGAGTATGAGACAGCAAAGAGCGAAGGCAAGAGCGCTTCCCTGATGGAGCAGAAACGTCCTAATGTGTTCACTATGGATGTGGCAAATATCATGCCCGGGGACGCTGTCAATATAGAACTGCACTACACGGAATTGATAACTCCTAAGGAAAATATTTATGAATTTGTCTTCCCCACCGTTGTAGGTCCCCGCTATGCCCCGCCTGCCGTATCCGACGACGCAGACAATACGGAGGGAAATACCGCATCTGATGCTGCAGACAGCCGCAAGGGCAATACCACATCTGACGGCACAAACAACGACAATGCCGGCAGCGGCAGCGGCAGTGACCACGACGATGACTGGGTGGCGAGCCCCTACCTGGACGGGGACGCTGCACCTCCCGGAGATTACAATATCACCGTAAATCTTTCCACAGGTGTTCCCATCGCTGAAGTGACATGTAAATCCCATGCCATCCAAGTTGCTAAATCTGATGATTCCTCCGCGCAGATTACATTAGCGGATTCTGATGATTACGCAGGAAACAGAGACTTCATTCTGAAATACAGGCTCACCGGAGAAGAAATTCAGAGCGGGCTGGTTCTTTCCGGCAGTCAGGAGGAAAACTTCTTTATGCTGACCATACAGCCTCCGGAAAGGTATGAGCCAGAGGATATTCCCCCCAGAGAATATATTTTTGTACTGGATGTCTCCGGCTCCATGTTCGGTTATCCTCTGAATACCGCCAAGGATCTGATCCGCGATCTGGTGACGGGCCTGGACGAGACAGATACCTTCAATCTGATTCTCTTCGCCAATGAGTCCACTCTGCTTCCACCCGGCTCACTTCCTGCTACTGCGAAGAATATCAGGGCAGCCACACAACTGATCGATGCGCAGGAGGGCGGCGGCGGAACCTCCCTGCTCCCGGCTCTGAAGGATGCCATTTCCATACCAAAAGAAGATGACACAGCCCGGAGTATTGTAATTATCACTGACGGATATATTTCCAATGACAATGAAATCATTTCCTGCATTGCCGACAACATGGACAGCGCCAGCTTCTTCTCCTTCGGCATCGGGACATCCGTCAACGATTATCTGATTAAGCAGATTGCCGGATGCGGCCTGGGAGAGTCCTTTATTGTGACAGACAGTGAAGATGCGGCGGAATCCGCAGCGAATTTCCGCACTTATATTGAGGCTCCTCTGCTTACAGATATATCTGTGACATGCACAGGCTTTGATGTCTATGATGTGGAACCCTCCGTCCCTTCTGTACTGTATGCGGCACAGCCCATTGTACTCTTCGGCAAATGGCGCGGAAAACCTGACGGAACCATTACTATAACCGGCAAAACAGGCGGTGAAGAATATATACAGGAAATATCTGTGAATGATGTAGAAGTGGATACGGAGAGTGAAGCCATCCGCTATCTGTGGGCGCGGACCCACCTGGACAGAATCACCCGGTATGGCGGCATCCGCAATGATAAGTCAGTGAAAGATGAGGTCACGCAGATCGGCCTGAAGTATAATATGATCACACCATATACTTCTTTTGTCGCTGTTTCTGAGATCATCCGGAATCCGGAGGGAGACAGCACAGATGTGGATCAGGCTCTCCCTCTGCCCCAGAGAGTATCCGGACTGGCAGTGGGCGGCGGATACAGGGCATATTCAGAGCCGGAGATGCTTCTCCTGATTCTGCCGATTGCAGCGGCACTTTTGGCAAAAAAGAAAAAAGAAAGGCACGGATAAACATATGACAGCAAAAAAGGGAATCGACCTTCTGCGGCAAAACTTCATTTTCTATCTGGCAGGTATTCTCATGATTATGGGACTCAAATGCTATTACCGCCAGGCCGACTGTGACTCCCTGTTGTGGATCCTTGCTCCCACTGCATGGTGGGTGCAGCTTCTGAGCAAAATACCTTTCACCTATATATCAGGCACAGGCTATGTGAATCATAGCCTGCGCCTGTTGATCGCACCTTCCTGCTCCGGGGTCAGGTTCATGACCATCGTCTTCGCAACACTGGTCTTCTCATTCGTCCACATAATAGCATCATCTCAGAAATCGCCGACTTCCGAATCCCCGCAGCACCTATATGCAAGGGTAAAAGGATTCTGCTGGATTGCTGCCAGTGCGCTCCTTTCATGGCTGTTTACCGTTTTTGTCAACGGTCTGCGGATCATCACGGCCATCTATCTTCCTCTGTACCTTGAAGATGCCGGCCTTATGAAAGGTATGCTGACACAGGACAGACTCCACACCATGATCGGAGTGGTCATATATTTCATCGCTCTGCTCACAATCTATCGCCTGATCGGACGGTTTGTCCAACGAAAACCCCTACGCAAATGTGCGTCTCCGGTATTCTGGTACTTCATTCTCACACTGGGGCTTCCCTTTCTGAACAGAGCAGGCAATGGTACGGCAGATTTTAAGGAATTTGCAGTACTTGTCACCGGCTGCTGTACGCTCGTTCTGCTGCCGTACATCATTGTACTGTTCTGTCGGAAGTTTTATTTACCGGCATCCCGCGAAAAATAACATCCGTTACACTACGAGCCTGTTTTTACCGGAATGCTTGCCCTGATACAGCTTCTCATCGGCCGCATTGATCCATTCGTCAACGCTCTGGTCTTTCGTATATCTGGTAAGGCCAATCGTGACCGTAACTTTAATTTCACGACCTTCATACCTGAAATCATACTTTTCCACAGCCCGGCGGACCTTCTCCATGACAAAGCTTGCCGAGCCGGGCACTTCTGCCCTGTGTTCGGCTATCCGGCCCACCAGAATGAATTCCTCACCACCCCAGCGGCAGGGTATCATTCCACAACTGTTTTCCGAAATCAGGCCTGCTACACTCTTCAGAACATAGTCACCACAATTGTGACCATATGTATCGTTGATCTTCTTGAAATCATCAATATCCATCATAGCCAGCCAGTAATCCGACATATCCTCTTCTTCATACACTTTCTGCAGATGTTCAATCAGATAATTGCGGTTCACCAGCTCTGTCAGCTTGTCATGATTTGCCTGCCTTGCCAGCTCGTTCTCGTAATAATTCGCCTTGGATACCAGCAGCCAAAAGCAGACTGCTGCAAACGCAAACATAAACAGCGCATTGATAACGGTAATCACAAGGGTTATATCATCCTCCAGTATATATTGGGGGACACGAAGTCTTGACAAAATGAGCGCGGCCGGAAAGGACGCCGCACAGATCAGGGACAGCACTATCGTATTGAGCCGCTTCATCTTTGCCCGCGCAAAAAAATAGTCCGTATAGAACACCATCGCCATTGCCCCGAAGAAATAATACTGGAAACCGCAGCTCCAGCCCACACAATTCACAGCCATCAACATATGTGCTATAATTTCCGCAAGAGCCACAATAATGTATGTCCTGGACCTTTCATATCTGATGACAAGAAAAAGGCAGATATAAGTCGATACGCTCACAGCGTTCACGATCACCATAAGGCTGACATGTGTAGCTGTAAAAAAGGCCATAAGGAAAACATGCACTGCCAAAATTAAGGCGTTACCCAAATATAAAAATATTTTAATCTGATTTCTGTTTAAATTCATTGTATTACCTTTTGTATTACCTTTTCAATAATCCCTCTAAATTACAATAAGCAACATTGTATCACGTTCCTCTTCCGCATACAAGCAGAAATTCAAAAGTTTAGTTTCCAAGTTCCCCCTGCCTATGCTATAATATATGCATTGGGAGGTACTGAACCATGAGAAAGAAAGCGAAACTTATAACCTGTGCCGGTATTCTGCTGGCAGCAGCGTGTCTGTCCGGCTGCGGCACAAAAGAAAAATTTACTCCTCAACACACCGATGTCACTGCCCTGGACCGCCCTGCGAAGATTTTTGTACAGCAGGTAACCGGGCTGGACGACAGTTTCTGGCTGGGTGTGGACGTTTCTACCGTCTTAGCCGAGGAAGAGAGCGGCGTAATCTATTACAATGAGGATGGGGAACAGCAGGACATCTTCCAGACATTGAAGGAAAATGGCGTGAACGCTGTCCGCATCCGTGTCTGGAATGATCCCTGGGATGATAACGGAAACTCCTACGGCGGCGGACACAATGACTTGAATACCGCCATCACCATCGGGCAGCGGGCAACCGACTACGGTATGAGCGTTCTGATCGACTTCCACTACTCCGACTTCTGGGCAGACCCCAACAAGCAGAAGGAACCAAAGGCCTGGGCCGGAATGAATGTGGATGAAAAATGTAAAGCCCTGGCGGCCTACACAAAGGACTCCCTGAACGCCCTCCTGGACGCGGGAGTGAACGTAACCGCCGTACAGGTCGGCAACGAGACTACCACCAGCATGTCAGGAGAGAAAAACTGGGACTCTGTACTGAAGCTCTTTTCCTCCGGCTGTGACGCAGTGCGTCAGGTTTCCCGGAAAAAGAATCATCCCATACAGATTGCTCTCCACTTTACTAACCCCGAAAACCACGATCAGTATTTAAGCTTTGCCCGGAGCCTGGATGCTGCCGGCGTGGACTACGACATATTTGCCAGCTCCTACTACCCTTACTGGCACGGTACCCTTGAAAATCTGACCACCACCCTGTCCGAGATTGCCTCAACTTACAACAAAAAGGTAATGGTTACCGAGGTTTCTTACTGCTATACTGCGGCGGACGGAGACGGCTGGGGCAACAGCGTGAGCGGTGGTTCAGACAGCAACCTGCCCTATCCTGTTTCTGTCCAGGGACAGGCGGACTGTATCCGGGACGTTGTCAACGCGGTGGTATCCTGCGGAGATGCCGGTGTAGGCGTTTTCTACTGGGAACCCGCCTGGATTCCCGTTCCCGGCGACACATATGAGGCAAGGCAGGCTCTCTGGGAAGCCAACGGCTCAGGCTGGGCTTCCAGCTATGCAGGCGCTTATGACCCCAATGACGCGGGACGCTATTACGGCGGTTCCGCCTGGGACAATCAGGCACTCTTTGATTTCGAAGGACATCCTCTTGCCTCCTTAAGCGTGTTCCGTTATCTGGCAGCCGGGGCTGAAACTGAGTTGCTGGAAGTTGCCCTGCGGGATATTGAACTGACCTGCCGAATAGGCGATGAAATCATTCTGCCGGAAGCAACTGCTGTGATCTACAATGACAGATCAGAGAAAGAAGAAGCCGTGACCTGGGATATTTCTCCCGAAACTGTCGCCGGCTGGGGTATTGGCAACCATACCGTCACCGGAAGGCTGGAGCGCGCTGCCACCGGGGCACAGGGCTTCGATCCCACCTGCCGATGCACCATACATATACTGGATTTGAACTTTGTGGACAATTACAGCTTCGAGGAGGAAGATACCTCCATGTGGGTGATCACCGATATCAGCGGCACCACTGATGAGATTTTCGTCATCAACAAACCCTCCGATGCAGTCACCGGCGACAAATCCATGCACTTCTACTCCACCAAGGATGTCGATTTCACCGTGGAGCAGACAGTGACCGGCCTGAAGCCCGGAACCTACTACTTCCAGATCACGCTCCACGGCGGAGATGCAAACACTCAGGACATGTTCATCTATGCTGTGGCTGACGGTGAGACCTACACCACCGCCACGGATGTGAACGGCTGGACGTCGTACCGTTCCCCCCGCATTGAGGCTATCACCACCACTGACGGCACTATCACAGTGGGTGCTCATATCACCAGCTGTCCCGGCTCCTGGGGCAATCTGGATGACTTCATTCTGGCACCGGTGTCTGCGGAGTGATTCCATATATCACAAGGCATGCGGCTCTGTGCATATAAAATACCGGCCGTTCCACAGTTCTGTGGAACGGCCGGTTTACAATTTACTGCCCGCCGCCATTATTACCGGAATTTGCATCACTACCGGAATTTTCATTTGGATTTACATTTTTATGGGGTGATTTTCCTACAATTTCAATTCCCTGACTCACAGCCACCGTAACTTCGATATCTCTCTGTATCCGGTTTGACTCAAACCGATACAGCACTTTCCCTTTCATTGATTGTACATACTGCGCCGGAAGGCGATTCAACGCATAAGCTGCTATATCCATCTTGCATTGGTTGCACTTGCAGTAATCCGTATTCTGCCATAAGTGCTCAATCTTATCCAGCACCGTTTCTTCCATTAAGTTTATCAGGCCTTCCATACCCACTACCTCATTCGCATTTTTTACCCTGTATGTCGGTTTTGTTCGCCGCTCAGAACAGATACGCATACGCTATTATTTATTATAGCACTTCGTTTTCGCTTTCTCAATCATTTTTTTGTGGGTTTTTTCAGGTTTATTTTATTTAACTGTTTTTATTTGATCCTGGATTACCATGTGCCCAGAAGCTTTTCATCCCAATCGCCGCCGTAGTAATCATATATCATCTGTATATCTTCGATATACCAACCTTCCGTCGTGTACGAGCAGTCTATACACATGCCGCTGTCTGTCTGTGCTTCCGCCAGCGCAATCACGCGGAGCATTGTCTTCCCATCCTTCTCTATGATGGTCGCTCCGAAGAAATCTCCATCCATAGCGACCGGCTGTTCAGCATATATACTCGTATCCTCCGGATAGGGATAGTTCTCCCAGCCGCCTACCCATTTCGGCTCCAGATCCGGATTCTGTATAAAGTTTCCGGGATATTCCACCAATTCAGACTTTCCCGTCTCATCCGTCTCCACATGCAGCACTGTAACATCTCCTGTACCATGCATGCTTCCCCAGGCAATTTTCACCAGGACAATATCCGCGGCTCCGTTCCCGGTCAGATCTCCTGTCACAAGGTAGGAATCCCAATAGTCAGGATAACTTATCCACGCCTCCTCACCATTGCTCAATCGCACACTCACACTTGTCTTTACAGAATCCCAGCCGTCCGGATTATTATCCGTCACATGTACCCTGTCTGCTTCCCCGTCTCCGTTAACATCCGCCCTCAACTCCCAACCTCGGTCGATGGCTATTTTATTTTTTGCATATACCTTACCGCCATCCTGCAGTTGTATAACACCCCCAACGAACAGCGCAAAGAGACAGATGCCTGCTGCAAGCAGGATGCCGTTCTTTTTCTTCCCTCCGTTAAAAATACTGTCAAACCGCCGCTTCAGGAATCCGACTCCCTTCACATATCCCGTGGAAACAGCGCTCCCACTGTATCTGCCCCTCTCGACCCAGGACA
>JAIDME010000035.1 GCA_029050705.1 Acetatifactor sp. | reverse complement strand
ATATTGGGGAAAAGAGCTTAAAAATTCATCATTTTTAACAAATAAAAAACGTTTTCCAAACGGAAAATATGTTATTGGGGCAGAGAAAAAATATGCTGTCACTAAACTTTTTTAGTGTTTTTTTCGGAGAGACCTCAGCATAGTGCGAATTTATGCACTTGGGGCTGTAAGAAAAGCCGAAAAAAGAAAATAATTTAGTTTCGAAACTTTTAGAAAAAAAGGTTCGATAAAGGAAGAAATTTGCACAAAAAGTATCAAGTTTTTATGAATTTTTGTGAGAACTGCACAAAGACAGGGTTGACGATAAGAAAAACCTATGTTAACATTAAGTCAAGATACATCCGGCAGCAATGTATTGCCGGCAGGGAAACAGGGAAGATTATGAAAAACAGATATAATTCAGGTATGCGGACGATATGCTGGCTCTTTGCGGCAGGAATGATGGCAGGGCTGGCCGGCTGTGGAGGGAAGTCACCGGAAGATGCAGGAAAAAATCTGCCGGCGCAGGTAGATACGATTGATGATAACTACCGTGTGTTCTATGAAATATTTACGGGTTCTTTTTCCGATTCCGATGGTGATGGTATCGGGGATTTAAGAGGAATCATAAATCGAATGGATTATTTGAATGATGGGAATATTAATTCCGGTGAGAGCCTTGGAATTCAGGGAATTTGGCTGACGCCAATCTTTTCCTCCCCGTCCTATCACAAATATGATGTCATTGACTATTACAAAATTGACAGTGCCTTTGGTACGCAGGAGGATTTGACAGAGCTCCTTGAGGTGTGCCATGAGAGGAATGTCAAGGTGATACTGGATCTGGTTCTGAATCATACGTCTTCCTCGAATCCGTGGTTTATAAGTTTTGCGGATGCGCATAAGAACGGAGACACCGCAAGCCCTTATTATGACTATTACACATATGTGACTAAGGATACGCAGGTCAGCGGAAGAACTTACCGTCAGATACCGGGCTGTACCGACGAATATTATGAATGTAATTTCAGCGGGGATATGCCGGAGTTAAATTACGATAACGAAGAGGTCAAACAGGAAGTCCTCAATATTGCAAAATACTATATTGATCTGGGAGTGGACGGATTCCGGTTTGATGCGATCAAATATATTTATTTTAATGATACCGAGAAGTCCTCTGAGTTTTGGGACTGGTACATGAAGGAGCTTCGGGCATATAAAGAGGATATCTATTGTGTGGGCGAGTGCTGGTCATCTGACCAGGAGACCCTGGAATATGTGGGCAGCCTGAATTGCTTTAATTTCCAGGTCGGTCAGGGAGAAGGCGTATTGACTAAGGCGGTCAGAAACAGCCAGATTAATTCTTATACCGGATATATAACGAGTTACCAGGACAAGGTTCTTGCCGAGAACAGCGAGTACGGCATGATGTGTAATTTCCTGGCAAACCATGATACGGACAGAGCTGCGGGCTTTCTGAATTTAAGCACCGGCAATGCCCAGATGGCTGCCAATCTGCTGATTTTGTGCAGTGGTTCTCCATTCATTTATTACGGCGAGGAGATAGGGATGAAGGGAACCAGGGGAGGCGCGAATACGGATGCCAACCGGCGTCTTGCCATGCTGTGGGGAGACGGCGACACCGTAAAAAATCCCATCGGAAGCGATTTCCCGGAGGACAAACAGCTGAACGGAACCGTGGAAGAGCAGTTGAGTGACGAGAACAGCTTATGTCGTTATTACGCAAAGGTCATTGCAGTTCGTAACCGGCATCCGGAGATTGCCCGGGGAGATTACGAGGCGGTCAGTTCCAAATTCAGCGAGTTGGGTGGATTTGAAATAACCTACGGAGATTCGAAGATATTACTTCTGCATAATGTTTCGGCGGAAGAAATTGAGGTCGATCTTTCATCCCTGACGGGGGTGACCGGGGAATACACGAAAATTACGGATTATGTAGGACTCGGCAGCGGAGCAGGCTTGAAAGGCACAACTTTAAAGATCGGCGCAAGAACGAGTGTTGTGCTGGAAAAATAAAGATATCGGTATTAGAGGATTCACAGGAATTCTTTTAATATAATAATAAGGAAGAGGAGAAAAAAATGAAGAAGAAATTAGTAAAATTGCTTGCCTTAGGCTTAGCTATGACCATGGGTTTGGCGGCTTGCGGCAACAACGACAGCGGCAACAGCGGAACAAATGGGGGGGGCGGCTCATCTGACAACAGCTCTCTGGCAGGTACCTATGACATCACCGTCTGGGTGTCCGAAGCAGCAGGAGTTGCTGATCTGACAAAGGAGCAGATCAAGAGATTCTGCGATGCAAACCCCGGTATTGTGATCAACGCGACAGTGGAAGGTATCTCTGAGTCCAACTCTGCATCTAATATGATCACGGATGTTGAGAGCGGTGCGGATATTTTCTGTTTCGCACAGGATCAGCTGACACGTCTGGTGGAAGCAGGCGCTTTGAACAAGCTGGGAACGAATACGGCGGAGACTGTCAGATCATTAAACACAGAGGTTGCAGTTAAAGCAGCATCCGTAGGAAACGAACTGTACTGCTACCCTCTTACCGCAGACAACGGCTATTTCATGTTCTATGACAAGAGCGTTGTGAAGGAAGAGCATCTGGGAAGCCTGGAAGACATCATCGCTGACTGCGAGGCGGCGGGAAGAATGTTCTCAATGGAATGTGAGACCTCTGCCTGGTATGTGGCATCCTTCTTCTTCGCAACAGGATGTGTATCAGATTGGACCACCGATACAAGCGGTTCCTTCACCAGCGTGAATGATACCTTCAACTCACCCGAAGGTCTCATCGCCATGAAGGGTATGGAGAAGCTGGTTAAGTCCAGCAGCTTTATGTCTTCTTCAAATACCGCAGACTTTGCGGCAGCAACCCCTTCAGCAGTAGTTATCTGTGGTACATGGGGCGTAACGGCTGCTAAGGAAGCGCTGGGCGACAATTATGGTGTTGCGGAGATGCCTTCTTTCACGGTTGACGGGAAAACCTATCATATGGGTTCCTACTCAGGCTGTAAGCTGATGGGCGTTAAGCCTCAGGCAGACGCTACCAAGGGCGCTGTTCTTCAGCAGCTGGCTCTTTACCTTACCAATGAGGAGTGTTCACTGGAAAGATTTGAGTCACAGGGCTGGGGTCCTGCGAACAAGAATGCTGTGGAAAGCGAAGCGGTTAAGGCTGATGAAGCGTTGCAGGCATTTAACGCACAGGGACCTTACTCCATTTCTCAGGGCAATATCCACGGTTCATGGTGGGATATCGCCAAGCTGCTGGGCACTAACGCACGTGAAGCTAAAACGGATGCCGACCTTCAGGCAGGTCTGGACGCATACACAACCTCCGTTCAGGCACTGTTCCAGATGTCAGAGGAGGAGAAGAACGCATTTTCCCTGATCGGCGCATTCTCCGGATATAACTGGGATACCGATGTGCCGATGACAGAAGACCCTGCAGGAACATGGACTGCAGAGCAGGAGTTCAAGGCAGGCGATGAGTTCAAGGTTCGTCAGGGCGCAAGCTGGGATGTAAACTTTGGTGTAGATGGTGCTCCCGGCGGAGACAATATCGTGATCGAGGCTGACGGAACCTATATTGTGACACTGGTCTATGACAGTGCCGCAGGAACCGCTACACTTACCGTAACTGCTAAGTAATAACACCGCTGTGGCTTCGGTATAAATTAACATAAGCCACCCTGGCAATAAAAAACCGGGGTGGCTTTTTGTAAAAAATAAATGGAGCAGATGATTATGGAAAAACTCTCATGGATTGAATATCAGGCGCTGGGAACCCTTCAGCGAT
>JAIDME010000349.1 GCA_029050705.1 Acetatifactor sp. | reverse complement strand
ACATCTGACGCTTCAGAAGATCTTACGCGTGTATATCTATGAGTAAAAATAAATATGAAAAAAAGAGCGAAAAAATATATCATGGCATTACCCACATCAACGATGAAATTGTGGAAGAGGCCGAAAATGCGAAATCTGCGGCAGCACCGGCGAAGAAAATGTCCCTTTGGAAAATCGGAGGCCTGGCGGCAGCCTGCCTGTGTCTCCTGGCTGTGGGATCCGTCATCCTGCTCCACGGGACAGGAGATCATGATCCCGGTGAATCAGGGGTGCCCGGCAACCTCATAGTCGAGAATACCCCCCTGCCCACGGATGATCCGAATATTAACGAAACAGATGCCCCTGACCCGACCCCGGATACCACCATTCCGCCTGAAAATGTCCCTGTCATCCCCATGACTCTTGCGGAGATGTCCTCCAGGCCTTCCCTGCTTCAAAATGCGGCAGCAGACCTTGAGGTAAACGTGACACCCAATGTGGCTCCCTATACAATAGAACCGGATTTAAGCAACGTGGCAAATCTGGAGCGATTCTACCACCTGACTGTGGATGAAAAGCAGGCGGCTCAGCTGGCGCAGAATGGATTTATTGTATCTGAAGATTACACCAATGAATTCTTTCAACTGTATGAATACAACCGGTATGAACTGATTCCAAGCTTCGTGACGGTTGACTCCCTGATGCACACATACCATCTCTATTTCAGCTATCTACTACGAAATATAGAGCGGAGTTACCTCTCGGACAGCCTTACCCGGTTGAGCAGCAGAATGCTGGAAGCCAGCTCCATCCAGTATGAACAATTAAAAGGCAGTGAGTGGGAGGATGCCGCCCGGCGCAATGTGGCCTTCTTTACCATAGGAGCCAGCCTGCTTGATGACAGCACCGCAGTAAATGACTATGTGGCGGACACCGTGCAGCATGAGCTGGACTGCATCAGCCGGGCAGACGGCATTCTCGAGTCCTCCATAACGGGTGGTTTTGAAGACTATACTCAGTATATCCCTCGGGGCTACTATGAGGGAGATGAACAGCTGGAAAAATATTTTAAAGCAATGATGTGGTATGGCAGAATGCACTTCCTCCAGGAAGATGAAAGCCTGGACAGAAGCGCCCTCCTCATGACTATGGCTCTTTCCTCTGACTCGGAAGCCTATCGGACCTGGGAAGCGGTCTACGCAGTAACATCCTTTTTTGCAGGGGCAAGCGATGATTTCGGCATAGGCGAATATGCCGCCGCCATCAGCGAGGCTTACGGCGATGACGCCACCGTGGCCGACCTGCCGGGAAACAGCTCCGCATTTGACGCATTCCACTCTATGACCGCCCGGCTGTCTCCTCCCGCAATCAATTCCATTCCCATAGAGGACGGCGACAGCAATGTGATTCCCGGCTTTCGGTTTATGGGGCAGAGATTTACCATCGACGCCGCCATCATGCAGAAGCTGATCTACAGCAGCGTGAGAGAAAACAGCGACGGCGACAGGCGGATGCTCCCGGATGTACTGGATGTAGCCGCTGCTCTGGGCAGCGACACCGCCCTTGACATTCTGGAAGAAAACGGGGCTGCAGACTATCAGAATTATTCAGAAAACATGGAACTGCTCCGGGAGAGCCTGTCCCGGGAAAATACAGACCTATGGTCTGCAAGCCTGTACGCCGGCTGGCTGAACACTCTCCGTCCCCTGCTTGAGGTAAAGGGAGAAGGTTACCCCATTTTTATGCAGAATAAAGAATGGGCAAAAAAAGATTTGGAATGTTTCTCCGGCAGTTTTGCAGAACTGAAGCATGACACCGTCCTCTATACCAAACAGGTGATAGCCGAGATGGGCGGCGACTGGGAAGGAGACGACAGGGGATATGTGGAACCGGAGCCCCTGGTTTATGCAAGATTTTCCAATCTTGCGGATCTCACCGCCCAGGGTCTTAAGAGGTATGATGTTATTACTCCTGAGGAGGAGGAAGACCTGTCCCGCCTGTCACAGATAGCGCAGCAGCTTCTGACCATATCCTGTAAGGAACTGCAAGACGAGACCTTAACAGACGAAGAATACGACTTTATCCGTGCTTACGGCGGCAATATTGAGCACTTCTGGTATGAGGCATCAAAGGAGTCTGCCGATTCCGAGTGGTTTGAAAGTTCGGAATGTCCTGCCCCCATTGTGGCGGATATTGCCACCGACCCCGGCAGCGGACAGGTGCTGGAAGTTGCCACCGGCAGACCAGCAGAAATTCTTGTAGTAGTAAATGTAGACGGCGTTATAAAAATCGCAAAAGGAAGCGTATATTCCTTCTATCAGTTTACCTGGCCGTCTGAGGACAGACTGACTGACACCAAGTGGCGTCAGATGACAGGAAGTCAGTATGATGAGGACGGAAATTACACTCACGTCAACCCCATCGACAAACCGGAGTGGACGGAAAGCTATTGGTATCGATATGAGTGGGAATAAATTGTTAAAAACTGCATTAGCCTTATGTATTGCATCGGCGCTGACAGCGGCCGTGGTGTATATTCTGTGGACTGCCGGGGCTTTCCTGCCCCGGTGGATCCGGTGGACCGACGCATCTTTTCAGGATGAGACGGGGGATTATCAGATTACGCTCAGCCATAAAACCGTCAGCGTCATATGGCATGATAACTCCGCCGGACAGGGCAGCGCCGCCGGACAGGACAACTCCGCCGGGCAGGACAGCGCCGCCGGACACAGCCCTGTCATATGGACCTCTCTCATATACACATCTCCGAACACACGAGACATCTCTACATCTCG
>JAIDME010000348.1 GCA_029050705.1 Acetatifactor sp. | reverse complement strand
TTCAGATGTGTAAACGACTCAGGTGCGGACGGCCGCGATGGCAGTGGGGGGGGTATTTTCGGCAGGAAGTATCGGATCTGTTTCTGCGGCAGAAGAATCAAAGGAGCAGACTTCAGGAGCGGAAAGCTTCAGCATTGAGCGACTTTCTTCCAATTATACAAATGTCAGCGCCGGGTACAAGGCAGCTGATTATCAGGGGGAAAGCAAGGAGTTTGCCCTGAAGGATGTAATTAATAAAGAGGATACGTCTGTACTCACATCAGAAAATTTTGGCTATGACGGCCAGGTGGCGGATGTGAGTCCGGGCGTATCTTTGCGTCTGAATATCGAAGCGCCCGAGACAGCTCTCTACTGGATCGGGTTCGATTATCTTTCTTATGATGAATCAATTCTTCCCATTGAGTTTTCAGTGAAAATAGATGGGGAATATCCATTTTATGAAACAAGAAACCTGAATTTTGAGACCACCTGGGTGCAGAGCGAAGGCATATCTCTGGACAGATACGGAAACCAGATTGTATCCATGCCCTCCAAGCTGATACAGTGGGAGACCAAGTACCTGGGGGACAGCAGTTATCGTTATGCTGCTCCTTTGAAGGTAGAACTGGAGAAGGGGAACCATGAACTGGAGATTCTTGTCAGCGAGGGCAGCTTCCTGCTGGGAAATATCACGTTATGTGCACCGGAGAAGGTGCCGGAATACACCGGTTCCCAGGAAGCGCCGGGAAGCCTGCTGACTACCATTCAGGGCGAGAATTTCTATCTGAGAAACGATTCCGCCATTCACGCCACCAGTGAGTATGACGGAGCGCTCTATCCCCTGTCGTCTGCTGAGACAGTGTTGAATACGGTGGACGGCGATTCTTTCAAGACGGCAGGTCAGTCTATCACATGGCAGTTTGATGTGATGGCGGACGGATATTATTACATAGCCATGAACTACCGGCAGTCCGACAAGAACAGTTTTCCTGTATTTGTGGATTGGCGGATAGACGGAGAAATACCAAACACCGCTTTCCAGAGCTACCCGGTGAAATCGGCCACCAAATATACGACCAGGCCCCTGAAGGACACGGACGGCAATAACTTAAGTGTTTACCTGACAAAAGGAACCCACACCATCTCTGCTACCATCAGCGCGGAAAATCTCTGCTACGTGCTGGAGAAGGTGGATGAGATCATGAACGGCATCAATGACCTGTCCCTTGAGGTCACAAAGGTGGCAGGTACTAACAAGGATAAATACAGAGACCTGAAGCTGACAAGATACATACCGGATGTTCAGGACAGATTGTACGGCTGGGTGGATGAGCTGTATGCACTGGCAGAGTTTGCAACACAGTTTGTGGATGCCAAAGACGCGGAGGATGTTGCAGCTTTCGGTTATCTGATCATAGCAGCAAAACAGCTGAAGACTCTGGGAGATGAGCCTGACGAGTTGATTTACCGTGTGGCTGAGCTTTCCACCAGCGTCAACTCCATCAATACCCAGATAGCAAATTTTGTAGATCTGATCAATGACAATAATCTGTCCATCGACAGAATTTATATTTACCAGAAGGACGCAAAGCTGCCTAAGAAGCTGAACATTTTCCAGCAGGCAGGGATGTCCATTCAGCGTTTCGGACACTCCTTCTTCGGAACCTCTTACTCTGCCAGCAACACGGATGCCTCCCATCTGCAGGTGTGGGTGAACCGGCCAAGGCAGTACGTAGAGATCATGCAGAAGATGATTGACGAGCAGTTTACGGCGGAGACGGGTATTCAGGTGGACCTCTCCATCATGACGGACCCCCAGAAGCTGGTTCTTGCCAATGCTTCCGGCGACACTCCGGACATTGCCACGGGAATCAACTACTCCATTCCCTTCGAACTGGGCATCAGAGGAGCCCTGGTGGATCTGACCAAGTTTGACAATTACAAGGAAGTTTTCGGCAGATACAGTGAGGGTATTCTGGTGTCTTCCGTGATTGGCGACGGACTTTACTCTCTGCCGGAGACCATGAACTTTTACGTTATGTTCTGCAGGACGGATATTCTGGAGAAGCTGGGGCTGGAGGCGCCGGAGACCATGGACGATCTGATTGGCATGCTGCCGGATCTGCAGATGAGAGGGCTGAATGTCTATTATCCTACGGCATCCATGCTTGTCATGCGTAACTTCCACGGGACCACGCCGCTGCTTTTCCAGTATGGCGGCGCTCTCTACGGGGAGACGGCACAGGAGATTGAAGTCAACAATGAGAATTCCATAGAAGGACTTACCGCTCTGACGGAGCTGTTTACACTGTATAACCTGCCGGTGGATATTCCGAATTTCTACCAGCACTTCAGAAACGGAGATCTTCCCATTGGAATAGCAGATTTCAACGCCTACAACCTGATCAAGAATGCGGCACCGGAAATAGCGAATTCCTGGAGCATAGCGCTGGTTCCCGGAGTTGTGGATCAGGAGACCGGAGAAATATACCGGTATATGTCCGGCGGCGCGGAGAGCACGGTGATGTTTGCCTCAAATGACACAAGAGAGCTGCAGGCATGGCGGTTTATGGACTGGTGGTCCGGCGCTGACGTGCAGGCCGAGTTCGGGCAGATGCTCCAGATCATGTATGGTGACGAGTATATCTGGCCTACTGCCAACCTGGAGGCATTCGGAAAGCTGCCGTTCCCTACCGCCCACAAAGACATCATCATGGAGCAGGCGCAGCATATTCTCGAAGCACCCAGGCTTCTGGGAAGCTACATGATGGAGCGTGAGATAAGCAACGCTTTCAACGACATTGTGGTAAACGGCGATACGCTGCGCTCCCGCATCGACAAGGCGGTGAAGACGGTGGAACGCGAGACGGAGCGGAAACTGGAGGAGTTTGGATACATAGACAGTGAGGGAAACGTGCTCAAAGAGTATCGGGTGCCTTCGGTGGAAGCAGTGAGAAGGATTTTTGAAACCAAGTAAAAAGGCGGAGGATACAATGAAGAAATCAACCAAAATCAGCAGAAGGGAACGTTCCAATCAGGCGGGGTACTTGTTTCTTCTCCCTTACGCCCTCCTGTTTACAATTTTCATACTGACTCCGGTGTGCCTGGCGGTGGTTCTTTCCTTTACGAACTTCAACGTCATTCAGTTTCCGAAGCCTGTAGGTTTTTTGAATTACATTAACCTGATTACCAGCGACGAGGTGTTTATGCAGTATGTTCTGCCAAACACAGTGAAGTACGCGATCATTGTCGGTGTGGGAGGTTATTGTCTGTCCTTCCTGCTGGCGTGGGCGCTGGCTAATCTGCCCGGTAAGCTGAGGACGGTGCTGGCGTTGATACTCTACTCTCCCAGCATGACGGCCGGCGTGGCGATGACAGTGCTCTGGAAGATCATGTTTACGGGTGACCAGACGGGCTACATCAACAGCTGGCTTATGGATCTGGGGGTTATCAACGAACCGATCATTTGGTTGGTAAGCGCGAAGTACCTGCTGCCCATCGTCATCATCATCGGTCTCTGGAGCAGCATGGGCGTAGGCTTCCTTGCAATCCTTGCCGGAATCTTAAACACGGATGAAAGCCTCTACGAGGCGGCGGCTATAGACGGAGTTAAAAACCGGTTTCAGGAGATGATCTATGTCACGATTCCCAGTATGAAACCCCAGATGCTGTTCGCGGCGGTCATGCAGATCGTGGGAGCATTCCAGAACGGACAGATTGCATCCATGCTGGCGGGTAACCCGACACCGGGATATGCGGCTCAGCTCATCGTGAACCATATTGAGGACTACGGCTTTATCCGCTACGAAATGGGATATGCGGCTGCTGTTTCCGTGGCACTGTTGCTGATTGTTCAGATATTTTCAAAAATAGCCAACAAGCTGTTTGGCGAGAAGGATTAGGAGGAAGAAAATGGCTTACAAAGGGAACGGGATTAACCCAAAGAAATTTGAAAAAGGTCAGATTAAGATCCTGTTGGCGGTGCTTCCTCTGGTTATATTGACGGGATTGCCCATCGTGTTCATCATCTTCCACGCTTTCAAGCCCATGGAAGAGCTGTTCGCTTTCCCGCCCAAGTTTATCACCACGAACCCGACATTAGATAACTTCCGCAAGCTGTTCAAGGCGTCCAGGACTGCGGGCATACCGCTTTCCAAGTATGTGTTCAACAGCCTCCTGATTACCGGAGCGGTGGTATTCTCCTCCCTGATCTTCACCACATCGGCGGCGTACGCTCTGTCGAAGCTGAAGTTCAAGGGCAGGTTCGCAATGATGAACATCAACCAGCTTGCTCTGATGTTTGTGCCTGTGGCGGTGATGATTCCCAGGTATCTGGTGGTCAACGTCCTGCATATGACAAATACATACTGGGCGCAGATACTGCCCCTGATTCCTCTGCCGGTGGCGCTGTTTCTGGTGAAACAGTTTGTGGATCAGGTGCCGGATTCGCTGATTGAGGCAGCATACATGGACGGAGCCAGAGAACTGCAGATATACACAAAGATCATTATTCCGATGATCAAGCCTGCTATTGCCACTGCGGCTATCCTGGTGTTCCAGCAGGTGTGGACCAACATGGAGGCATCCAATTACTATGTGAATGACGACGGTCTCAAAACCCTGGCATTTTACATGAACACACTGACAAGCGCCAGCACTACTAATACCGTGGCGGGGCAGGGTATGGCGGCGGCGGCCTCCCTGATCATGTTTGTACCTAACCTGGTGCTGTTCTGTATCCTGCAGAAGAATGTCATGAACACTATGGCGCACTCCGGTATCAAGTAAACAGGAAAGGTGAGTAGATTGATGAAAAAAGCATGGAAAAAACTTTTCGTGTCATTGACTGCGCTCCTGTTGTTCCTGGGAGTGGCGGCGGACAGTATTAAGGTGCAGGCGGATTCGCCTTACAAGACCTATACCATTGACGGTTACGGATATGTGACGGAGACTCAGACGGCATATCTGCCCTATGAAACCATAACCAAGATTGGGGAGGAAGCGCTGATAGGCCCCACAGATTTCACGCTGACAGATGACGGGTACATGTATATCCTGGACAGCGGGAACGGCCGGGTGGTGGTGTCAGACATGGAGGCCAGTCTGATTGCGACTTTCGGTGAGGGCGTACTGGTGAATCCCAGGGGCATGTATGTGACGGAAGACCATATCTGCTATGTGGCGGACAGAGATGCCAGGAGCATTTTCGTGTTTGACGAAAACGGCGAACTGATACAGACCTACGGGAAGCCGGACCATCCTCTTTACGGTGGTGATCTGGATTTTCTGCCCCTGAAAGTTGTAGTGAATGAATCCGGCACCATGTATGTCATCTGTGAGTCCAACAACAACGGTATCGTACAGATCAGCCCGGTGGAGGGCGGTACTTTCCTGGGGTATTTCGGAACCAACAGTACCAGCGCCTCTCTCTGGAGGATTATCTGGAGGGCCATTCAGACTGACGCACAGCGTGCAAAGTCCCAGGGCAACCTTCCTTCAACGCCGGACAATATGGCAATTGACGAGAAGGGTCTGATCTACACTGTGACCAGAGGTGAGAAATATGAAACACTGAAACGCCTGAACATTGCCGGTATCAATATGATCGAGTGTGACTCTTATGAGGCGGTGCCAGCAGCGGTGGCGGTGGGAAACCACGACAATGTGTTCGTGGCATCCACAAACGGTTACATATATGAGTATAACAATGAGGGCGATCTGTTGTTCGTATTCGGAGGAAGCGACGACGGACAGCAGAGGATCGGCCTTTCCACCAAGGTGGAAGCAATCCAGATTGATAACAGTGACAAAATCTATCTTCTGGATTCCGATAAGGCTCAGATTCAGGTCTTTGAGCCCACAGAGTTTACAAGACATCTGCATGAGGCCCTGTATCTTTTCTCCAAGGGAAGATATACCGAGAGTAAAGAGCCTTTGAGCCAGGTTCTGCGGATGAACAACCTGTTTGACTATGCCAACATGGCCATGGGCAGAGCACTGATTCAGGAGGAAGACTATGATGCAGCCATCAGGTATGCCAAGCTGGCCAAGGACTATGACGGCTATTCCGATGCCTTTTGGGAAATCCGCAACAACTGGCTGAAGAGGAATCTGGTGACAGTGATCATTCTCGTTGTTGCAATCTGGCTGGTAAAGAAGCTTTTAACACTGGCGGACAAAAAGTGGGGAATCCTTAAAAAGCCCAAGGCGGCGCTGAAAAGCTTCGGTGAGTTGAAGCTGATACGGGAACTGCGGTATATGTTCTATTTTATAAGGCACCCCATTGATGGCTGCTATGGTATCAAACGGCAGAATCAGGTATCTCTGACAAGCGCAAATATCATGTTGTTCGTCGGAATACTGTTTTATGTTATCAACAAGTATTTCTGCGGTTTCCTGTTTAAGACGGTGAGAGAAGGTTACTACGATATTTTCTCTGATGTGGGACTGTTACTTGTGGCACTGTTTTTGATCACGGGCTGTAACTACCTGATGTGCACCATCAATGACGGTGAGGGAAAACTGAAACATATTTATTGCTCCTTCATCTACAGCCTGACGCCTTATCTGGTGTTCATGCCCGTTATATTCGTAATCTCCCACGTGGTGACCTACAACGAGGCTTTCTTTGTGGAGTTTGCAAGCTTATTCATGTTTGTATGGATAGCAATCCTGCTGTTCATCTCCATCCGGGAGATCAACAATTACACGATCAAGGAGACGGTAAAGATTATCGGCCTGACGGTCTTCACGATTTTGATTGCATTGCTGCTTGCGTTTATTATTTACGTGCTCTGGGCACAGGTATTCGACTTCATACAATCGTTATTCGGAGAGGTGGTGTACAAGATTGGCAACTAAATTTAAAAAAATAATTGCATCTGTACTTGTTGCCCTGCTTCTTGTACCGATGCTCGGATGTCTGGCGGACGCGCCCCTGAAGGTACAGGCAGCGGCACAGGAACTGAACGGCCACAAGCTGGTGGCTGAAAATGACAATTATGCCCTCTACATGAAAGAGGAGGGGCTGGCGGTCATCGTTTTTGACAAAGCTACAGGCGCTTATATGGAATCTGCGGTGAGCTATGATGACGGGAATAACAATTCCCTGTGGATGGGTGCCATGCAGTCGGCGTTGGTTCTGAACCTGATTTACGCCAATGTAGATACCCAGCAGGCTGACCTCATCAACGATGACATTACTCAGGAAGTCACCTACACCGACAAGGGATTTTCCGCCAAAGTATACTGGAAAAAATATAAGCTGGGGATGTCCCTGGAGGTCACCCTGAACGAGGACGGCATCACGGCGCGGATCCCCGATGAGTCCATTGTGGAGGAGGGAGACACATATATCGGAACCATCGCCCTGTATCCTTATCTGGGATACAGCTATCTGGATGACAAGGAAGGCTACATGTTCCTTCCAGACGGTAACGGGGCTCTGATATATCTGGATGATAAAGAGGGGCGATTCAACACCGGCTATACGGGCGTTGTCTATGGCATGGATGCAGGGTTTGTGGAGTCCGACACCACTAAGCTCTGGCGGGACAGATACGAGATGGTGAACGAGGCAAACAACGTCATTGCACCTGTCTTTGGCATGGCACATACCTCGGAGGGTATTGCCTACCTGGCGGTGGTGGAGGAAGGGGATCAGAGAGCCACGATAGAGGCTTCTCCCAATGGAGTCAGCATTGACTACAACAGGATTTTTGCCCGTTTTACAGAGCGCAGACTCTACAACCAGCCCACCAGCAATAACTCCACATCGGGTTCCTTCAAGATGGTGGAGACTGACAGGAGCCATTCGGATTTACAGGTGCGATATCTGTTCCTGAACGGTGACAATGCAAATTACTGCGGCATGGCAAATGCTT
>JAIDME010000347.1:2832-3814 GCA_029050705.1 Acetatifactor sp. | reverse complement strand
CCCCTCATGCGCCAGGAGTCCGGAGCGCACACCCGATAGGGAAGCGTCACCGCTGCCGATCCTGTATACCACCTCAATATCCGCGTAGGGCGCCTCCTCGTAAAAAAGATCTTCCTTTGCACTGTAAATGACAGAGCCGAAAGTATGGCGCTTGGGGCTGTGTACGATTCGCTGAGTGGAGGCCACAAGGGAGATGGGATAATCTTTGGTAAAGCTCTTCATGATACTTTTTACATCCCCTTCCTTCAGGAAAGTCAGACGGGCTGTATCCTCAGAACAGAAGAAAATATCCACATAGGGCAGAATAGATTCAATACATTCCTTGGCCTCCGCTCCGGTCCACAGATTCCCCCGGAAATTCACGTCAAATGAAATAATGGTTCCCTGTTCCTTGAACCGCTTGATCATTTCAATAGCCGTCTCCCTCACCTGAGAACTTAAGGCAAGGGTGATTCCGCTGGTGTGAAAGCATCTTGCCGCGCTGAAGAGATGCTCATCGTAATCATTCACAGAGATTTTGTTTACGGAAGTGTTCTTTCTGTCATATACAATGCGGGGTTTTCTGGGGTATGCCCCGTTTTCGTAATAGTATACACCCAGCCTTGCATCCCTGTCGTCATCATATACCAGATAATCATCACTGACACCGCAGAGACGCACTCTGTTCTTAATATAAATTCCCAGATCATTTGCAGGCAGCTTGGAGATAATGCCGCACCGCAGCCCCAGCATGGCTGCACCCGTGGCGGAATTCAACTCCGCTCCTCCCGCCTGCTTACTCAGAGTGTCACCTCTGGTTATCCTTTCGTTGTTCGGCGGTGACAGCCTCAGCATTATTTCACCCAGCGAAAGTAAATCAAAATCCTTTTTCATGTCCAAGCCCCCTTCTCTTTTTTATCAAATGCCGCGTCGCTTGTTTTTCTTCTGCGCACACTCTGTCATATAAACTCGCAAGCCCGCGCTTTCAGCGCTTCTTGTCCGA
>JAIDME010000347.1:0-2732 GCA_029050705.1 Acetatifactor sp. | reverse complement strand
TTTCATCGGACCCTTGCTCGTTAATGGCGCAGCAAAACCAAATGTCTCCTTCGGAGCCGCTTGGTTTTGCTTTGCGCACTCCAGATAATATATACTCGCAAGCCCGCGCTTTCAGCGCTTCTTGTCCGATTTCATCGGACCCTTGCTCGTTAATGGCGCAGCAAAACCAAATGTCTCCTTCGGAGCCGCTTGGTTTTGCTTTGCGCCTATTATATCATAAATGGCGCTCTTAGAAAAGGGTATGGCTGAACTGTTACAATTTATACTGCTTAACAGTTAAAATTTCCGAGTAACCTGACTACATAACGCCAGCCATATACGTTTAACTAATGCAGTACGGTAGATTCTGGCGTTATGTAGTATAACGGCAAATGTTATCGGCGCGATCAGCTCTCCTCCAGATATTCCCAATATTCCTCCTCGCTGGCAAAAAGAATATAAGTGCCGTCCACCAGTCCCATGTAACCGCTCGCTGTAATATAACCTTTCATAAAATTACCTCCTGTTCAGAATTCGTTATTGTTGATTCTGATATAGAAGGTAACATTTTAAAAGTCCAATAAAACTCCCTCAAAGCTTTACCATAACGCCCGCCTCCCGCAGCTCCCTGCGCAGACGCGGAATATCGTCGTCAAACACAATTCCCCGGATTCCGGCACAGTACGCACCCTCCACATTGAGAGGAGAGTCATCAATAAACAGACACTCCTGAGCCTGCAGACCGTAGGTGTCAAGCAGCAGCTGATAGATTTCTCTCTGGGGCTTTATCAACTTACACTCTGCGGACACAATACGCCCGTCAAAATATTCCGTGCCCGGAATCCTGTCATGATATCTGCACTGCTGAATATTTGCGTTGGACAGCAGATAGATTCCGCAGCCTTTATTCTTGATCTCGGCAACCAGCTCTTTCATTCCGGGCACCGGATTTAAGGGCCGTGCCCACCAGCGGAATACCAGCTCCTCCACAGCTTTGTGAAGATGGGGCGGAACCCGCCTGCAGATGGATTCCACCGCCTCCGCCTCCGTAATCGTGCCATGGTCCAGCTGAACCCATTCCACCCGCCGAAATACTTCCCGAAGCAAAACCTCACTGTCCTCCCTTGACACACCAAGCCGCTCTATATACAGATCCGGTGAAAAATAAATAAGCACCTGACCCATGTCGAAAATTACATTTTTAATCATTCTCTTCCCTTCGCCGCATCAGTTTCCTCAGACGCTTCCTCCTCTTTTCTTTTGCCGCCAGCCTCTCTCCCAGATCGCGTCCGCCGACACCGTATACAAGATACAGGATGACTCCCGACACCAGCATAATAAACACAGTTGATGCGCAGCGGCGCCCCGATGCATTGACATTATACCCGTACAATCCCTCTTCCGCACACATGCTCTGAATTACCATTGCATAAGAGGTTCCGTAAGAGCTCGCAAAGGTGGCAGACATATCATACTCTGTGAACAATGCGTTAAAATTCAGGGCAAACACAGCGAGGACGCTTGGCAGGATAATCGGCAGCTTAACCTTCAAAAAGGTATACAGCCCGCCGGCTCCCAGATTTTTCGCCGCGTCCTCCAGTTCCTCGTCAATGGCATAGAAAGACGCTTTGATCATGCGCAGTGAAAACGGCAGCTTAACTACCGTGTATGCCAAAATGATCAGCAGTCGAACCCGCCCCGCATAATAGAGGTTATTGTTACCCACATACCACACCGTATCGCTGTTAAAATAGGTTCTGTAGGAATAACAGATCAATATGGTAGGCAGAAGCCAGGGAAACAAAAGGCAGTACTCCAGCACCACGCTTCTTTTTTTCTTCTTGTTTTTAAATATATAGTTGCATGCCACCACCACGATGATACAGGCCAAAACAGCCGCAAGCACGGACATGATAAAGCTCAGCCTGATGCCACCCAGTGTGGCTTCATTGGCAAACAATCCTGAAATCGCTCCCTCACGGTTCTTGTAGGTTCCCCGGGAAGTCAGATATGCATAGTCCTGGGTTCCGAAGAAGTTCACCAGAGTCCAGTTCGTAAGATCCAGTTTCTTCATGCGAATGGCTCCGTAAGTCTGAAAAGAGAAAATCACAATCATAACTACGGGTGTCATGTAGATAATGAACAGGACATATGCGTAAATATGTGCCAAAACATTTGCCACTGGATTTGTGATCTTCTGCTTCTGCAGCTTTGCCTTTGTCTTGGAGACGGACAGATAATGCCCTTTCCTCTCATAGGAAGACAAGACAGCCAACAGCACAATGGTAAACATCGCAAGAATAATGGACAACAATGCGGCCCTCGCCTGAGGGAAGGCTTCATCCGCCACGGAGGAGCCTGCCAGCCTTACAATCTCCGGATTAATGGAGTCATACCCCAGCAGAGTCGGTGCCGACATGGCGCACAATCCGGTGATGAAGGTCATTACCGTCAACGAAAACATGGTGGGAATCAGGGTAGGAAAAACCACCTTCCACAGCACCTTAAAGGGCTTTGCACCCATGTTGCGTGCCGCCTCCACCGTATTATAGTCAATGCCCCGAATGGCATTTCGCAGAAACAGAGCATGGTTGCTGGTGCAGGCAAAAGTCATGGTAAACCAGACAGCGTTAAAGCCGGAAAACCATGTGGACGGAAAGCCCGGAAACGCATTCTTCAGCGCCGTGGTGATAATGCCGTTGGAATCGTAGAGGAAAAGATATCCCGTCACCAGCGCTACTCCGCTGTATATC
>JAIDME010000346.1 GCA_029050705.1 Acetatifactor sp. | reverse complement strand
CTGCAGGATTATGATGACTTCTGGGAGACCGTCGGCAGCCGCTCCGATTCCCCTTATGCGGTCTGGGAAACTTACGGTCTGTCCGCAGTTGATTTTGATATTGACTGGAGCAATCTGGTAGACGAAAATGCCTACTACAGTGCTTATGAAGAATTCATGGACACCATAGCCCCCGGCCTTGAGCGGTATGATATGGCACAATATATCCCGGATGACGATTACTACGGCGGCGTCCGCTACGAGCTGTCCGGAAATGAGGCAACCCTGAAGGAAATCGCCGCCGCATACATCGCAGGACACCCCGACTGTCTGGAAGAGCTGGGCATCAATACAGATGCTCTGCCCTCCTCCTATGACAATCAGATTGCCGAAGCGAAACTTCAGCTGGAAGAACTGGCAAAAACTGCCGGGGAGCTGACGCTGCAAAAAAACGAAGCAAAATGGCTGCAGGACAGCAATACCTTCTTCCGGCAGCAGCGGGAAACACTTGTCGCCATGGAACAGCAGCATATGGAACTTTTGAACCGGACACTCCTGATCTTTGCTATCATCTGCATATTTCTGCTTATTATGGCAGTTGCCAGCCTGCGCCGCTTTATCCGAGCCTTACGGTAAAATTTGTCCTGACAGACGCTTCGAAGAATGCAAAGCATTCTTCTCCTGTTACGACGAAGTTTTCTTACGGTAAAAGGTTTGCGCTCCCGCTCACGATAAATCCTATATTTTCGGCAATACCCCCGCTTTCCAGCTGTCCGTTATAATCCACGGAGGAAATGTGCAGCGTATTGCCATCCGGGGCAAAGACGCCGTTCCAGGAATCAGACAGTTCCGGCGCTTCATTAAATATAATGTCTGCCTGCCAGCCATCTATGGTTCTGTCCGAAACATTCTCCACTGTCATTTCATACTGGTAAAAAAACTTTCCCTGTGATTCCCAGCTGTTGACTACCTGAAGTGTAACATTCAAATCCTCCGCTGAGGCAGTTGTCGCATCGGACTGTCCCTGACCACTCTGGGACTGGCTTTCCTGACCAACCCCCGGCTGGCTCTGGGACTGGCTTCCCTGACCGGAACCGGACTGGCCTCCTTCCGGTCTGCCGGGTATACCGCCTTCCGGCATACTCCGGCCTCCGGTCAGCACACCGTACAGCCATTTCCCCGTACTGCTCAGGTCTTCCTCGGAAAGCCCGCTGGTCTTTTTGCAGGAGCTTTTGATAAGGGCTGAAGTCTCGTTCTTGTTCGACAGGCTCCAGGCCACATAGCTGATTCCGTATCTGTCCATTGTTTCCACCCAGGCAGCCGCCTGTGCTTCGTCAATACCGCCGTTTCCGCTGGCATCGCAGATACTGTATTCCGACACAAATATGGGCAGTCCCGCATCCAGGGCGGAAGTCATAGTCTGACGAAGGGAATCCTTGTGGGTTGCCGCATAGAAATGCAGGGTATACATGATATTGTCCCAGCCCGTAATCGGATCCGCCGCAGCCTGATCCACATACTGGGACCAGTTGGGCGTGCCCACCAGTATTACCGCGTCCGCGTCATTCTCCCGGATGATGGGAATGATCTCATTGGCGTACTCTTTCACCCGGCTCCAGCTCGTGCCGCCATTTGGCTCGTTACAGATTTCATAAAGGATATTTTCCCTGTCCGCAAACTCCGCCGACATTTCTCCAAAGAAGCTCTTTGCCTCCTCCTTATAGGTGTTCGGATCCCCATCCGAAAGGATATGCCAGTCAATGATCACATACATATTCTGGTTGGAGGCATACTCCACCCCGTCCCTTATCAGCTGCTTCAGCTGATCCTTATCGCCGCCGGAACAGTAGCCGCCGTACTCCGCAGTGTACATGGCAAGCCGGACCACATTGGCATTCCACTGTTCATGCAGTTCCCGAAAAAGCTCCTCGTTCACATATTCGGGGAACCACGCAAGGCCATGGGTACTCACCCCCCGAAGCTGTACCGGATTTCCCTGGCTGTCACAGAGGCCGGTTCCGATCACCTGCAAAGGCCCTGACACCGAACCGCCTGCTTTCAGGGCTTCTGCCGGTTCCTGCTGCTCCGGGACTTCCGGCTCCTTTGACTCCGAAGGTTCCCTGCGCTCCTCTTCCGCCTTTTCGGATTCCGGTTTTTTCCCTTGGAGGGACTCCCTGTTCTCCTCTTTTGCCGCCGGTTCCGAAGGTTCCTCCGGAAGAGACTCATTGTTCTCCTCCTCTGCCTCCGCCGATACCCGGCTCTGCCTGTCTTCTTTCAATGTGTCAGCCGGTTTGTCGTTATCTCCAACTGCCTTCAAAATGAGAAAAGTGACGACTGCGGCTATGACCACCAAAAGCGCTCCTCCCATAATTATGAGAATCTTCCTTTTTTTCACATTCATAGTGCTTCCCCTCTCTCTGTCATCTGTTCTTTTAATCCGTGAAACATCCTTATCAGAACAATTACCGCCACAGCCGCAAGAATTATCTCCGCCACTGTCTGCGCATAAGCAAGCCCATACAGAGGGAACAACATGTTGAGCAGATACAGCGCCGGTATTTCCAGTACAATCTTTCGCATCACCGCAAATACCAGAGACTTTCTGCCCATTCCGCATGCCTGGAATACACCTACCGCAAGGAAATCCGTGGCAAGGAATGGTGTGGCAAGGCATAACCCTCTCAGGAATCGGGAACCGTACCCAATGATGATCTCATTTTTCATAAACAGGGACACCAGCATTTCAGCACCCACATAGTATCCCAGTGCGGCCGCCGACAAAAATCCCACAGTCAGCTTTGCAGAAAACAACAAAGTCTTTTTCATGCGCTCGTAATTTCCTGCGGCGAAGTTGTAGCTGATCAACGGCATAATTCCCTGTGACAGCCCCATGGCAACATACATGGGAATCATACTGATCTTCTGTGATATGCCCATGGCCGCCACGGCGTCCGAGGAAAAAGCCGATGTGAAATTATTCAGCACAGTCATGCCTGTTACGTTTAACAGATTCTGTATGGCCGCCGGAATTCCCACGCCGCAGACACCTAATACGATTACTTTTTTGAATCCGAAATACTTCGGATGAATGCAGACATACGTGCGTCCACGCTTAATATACAGCAGGATGAAGAAATACAGACATGCCGTACAGTTGGAAATAAAAGTGGCACACCCCGCACCTGCCGCTCCCATATTCAGGCACTCCGGCAAAATGAAAAGCGGGTCAAGCACAATATTCAAAAGGCACCCGCTCATGGTACCAATGCTGGCATGGAGCGCCGCTCCCTCCGCACGGACAAGATACCCCATCACCACGTTCAGTATGGCAGGAACAGCCCCGCAGGTAACTGTCCAGAACATATAATCCGCTGTCTGTGCAGCATTTTCCGAAGTCGTTCCCAGCAGCGCCAGAAGCGGTGTCTTTAAGACAGTACACCCCACGGCAAACAGGACGCTGCAGGCAAGCGCACTGTAGAATCCAAAGGCTGAGCTTCGATAGACCGTGTCACTGTCCTTGGTCCCCAGCGCCCGGCTCATCATGCTGGACGCACCCACACCGAACAGATTATTCACCGCATTAAACGCCAGCAGCACCGGTGCCGCAAGAGTCACCGCCGCATTTTGTATGGGGTCATTCAGCTTTCCCACAAAATAAGTATCCGCAAGATTATACAGCATCGTCACAAGGCAGCCCAGCACCGTCGGCACAGCCAGCTTCATCACTGCCTTTGGAATCGGCATTTCTTCAAATAATCTGGTTTTATTCTTATCTTCCATCTTTCATCAAATAATCTCCCAAACGGCTTTTACGCCTTTTGGGAGACCCTGTCCGCTTTCCTTACTCAATAATTATACTGGCGCAGCTTACATCCAGCGCCAGATCCAGCACTTTTCCCGCCGCCAGCGTTACCACCTTGGGTCTTGTGGGGTAATCAATGTTGTTCTCCACAACCTTGGCAACCTCACCGGTGCTCAGATTCACAACGGAATCCACCGGGTACAGGATTACACTCTTCAGAAACATCTTTATCATGTTCACATCCAGGTCTTCGGTCATAGCCATGATCATCTCTACCGCGTCACGGGGCGAGAAACCCTTTTTATAAGGGCGCTCTGTGACGAGCGCGTCATAGATGTCCGCCACCGCAAGGATTTTTGCATAAGGACTGATCTTTGCGGCAGGAAGTGCCAGGGGATATCCGTTTCCCCCCATCTTCTCATGATGCTGCAGCACGCCCATAAGAATTTCCGGAGCAATGTCCGGTTTGTCCTTCAGCAGATTATAACCCTTGACAGGGTGCGATTTCATTATCTCAAATTCCTCGTCGGTGAGTCTTGAAGGCTTATTCAGTATCTCGTTCGGTATCTCCGACTTTCCCAGGTCATGAAGCAGCCCCGAAACACCAATCTGCTGCACATCCTTTTCAGACATTCCACTCTGGCGCGCAATGATCATTGCCATGGAAGCCACGTCAACGCTGTGCTTGAAAGTGTACTCATCGCTTACTTTCAGCGCGTCAATATTCACCGCAACGGCGTCATTCTCCGTGATGGTTTTCATCAATTCACCCGAAATGCTCTTTGCTGCATCTATACACCCGGCATCCTTCGGATTGTTGAACATGAACTGCATACCCGTGGCAACACGCGCCTTCACGCTCTCTGAAAGCTGCAGCTTTGTCCTGTCCACTTTCTTCAGCTTTTCTATAGTCTGCAGTGTCTCAGGTGAAATCTCAATGTCCGTCGATATCAGTTCTTCCTCACCTTCCCTGATATAGACTCCGGTGATATTTAATTTCCTGAGGCCGTCAATGATATAATCATCCAAAGGCGTCTTTCGAGCCACCAAAACCCGCCCCGTCCCGTCAATAATGGACTGGTCGATCACCATGCCGCTCTCCAGCAGCCTTGTACTTATGTATCTTCGCTTAACCAATAGTGGACTTGCCTCCCTTTCGGCAGATTCTTATTTCTCAACCCTATCCGCATACTTGATTCTGTAAATTCTCCGAAGGGCATCGTCAATACGTTCCTCGGAAATAGTGCCATCCTGAACAGCCTGAAGAACACCATTGTACGCCTTCTCAAAGTCCTCCGGCCTGTAGAGCATGTCACATCCCGCTTTCAGAGCCATGATCGCAGCCTCCTCAGAACCATTATAATCGGAGATTGCCGCCATGTCCAGTGAGTCTGAAATAATTACTCCATCAAATCCCAGTTCGCCGCGCAAAATGTCCGTGACTACTCTTCCGGAAAAAACACAGGGCTCATTATTCCCCGTAAGCCCGGAGGCTGCCACACAGCTGACCATGATCACATCGGCCCCTGAATCAATTACCGCCTGAAATGCCGGAAACTCCTCACTCCTGAACTGCTCTTCCGTCCTATCCGTACCGGCCAGCCCGTTCTCCGGATTCTCAGCGGTACTGCCCACTCCCGGAAAATACTTCACACAGGCAGTCACTCCCTGACTCTGCAATCCCTGCATGGCAGAACTTGCCATGGAACCGGCAAGCAGTCCGCCCGCACCATAAGAGCGCTCTCCCAGCCAACTGTTTTCCGCTACAGCCGGGTCTGCCACCGGCGCAAGGTTCAGGTTAATTCCGACCCCGGAAAGGGTTGCTCCGAGAGTGGCACCCGCCTGATACGCAGTATCTGTATCTCCCGACTGTCCAATGGTCTTTGCAGCATCTACCTTCGATCCGATTCCCGCATTCGCCGCTGCCGAGCGCTTTCCGCCCTCTTCTTCCACTGCAAAGAAAAGGGGGTACTTTGCATATTGTTTTGTATTATCAAGCATCTCTTTGAACTGCTCTTCCGACTTTATATTTTTTGCAGCATAGACAATACCGCCTACCGCATACTGTGTCAGAGCATTTTTAGTTCCTTCTCCTGCCTTCACCGCAGTGCCTACACCTGTTATAGACTCCGGTGTGACAATAAACAGGCCTGCCACTTTGTCCTCAATGGGCATCACCTCGATCAGCGCGTTTACAATCTCGTCCAGCTTCTGTTCGTAAGTCGGCTCTGCCACCGGTTCCGTTTCCGGCTCTGAGCCCTGCTCCGACCCGGGAGGCGGGGTGGGAAGATCCGGTTCCGATGCCAGAAGGTCTTCCAGTGCAGCCTGACTGTCTTCCTGCGCCTCCTTTGAAGCCTGTCTGCCCTCCACAAACTGTCGTACTCCCAATACTACACCTGCTGCTCCTGCCACTATCAAAAGCATCATGGCTATGTATGCAATCGCCTGATTTCTGATTCTTCTCTTACGTCTTGCCTCTCTTTTCTCCTGCTGTCTGTCGTCCATCGCCTTCTCCTCAGTTTTCCTTCTGCAAAAAAATGCCACATGGGGTAAAATACATTATGCACTCTGCATATAAAACAACATAAGGAAACGAATGTTACTTCGTTTCCTTATAAACATTTCATCTTTTGTACTTTTCGTTTTCTTATGTGTCTCAAGCTTCTTTTGTATTCCGATTTTTCTTATCTTTTGTATTTAAAAGTTCTTTTGTATTGCCAGCTGACATCTTCATTATATTTGCCCTTTCGACAAATGTCAACAGCAAACATTGAATTGTTACATTTTTCCTGATTACAGGTTACTTTTCACAAGTTGCCGTAAAGTTACGCTTCAGGCAGATAATTATTTCTGTATGGACACGCTTTCGCTCGGATGAACAGCGTAACAGTACTAAGCTCGAGAATTCCTCG
>JAIDME010000345.1 GCA_029050705.1 Acetatifactor sp. | reverse complement strand
CCAATAGCTCCGGCAGGTACTCCAAATATAAGGCCAATCAGCAGGCCTTTCCAAAAGAATTCTGCTATCATGTGCTTTCCTTCCGCATCCCACACAGGACATCATCCAAAAACTCAATACATGACTGGTTCCTGTGAATCCCGTCAAGCAGCATTTTCCTCTGTCTCTGCAGCAGTAAAAGCCCTTTTTTCTTTTGTCCCTGCTTTAGGCAGATCAGGACACCGGCAACCATGTCTTCCTCACAGCCGGCATCTACCATGTTCTGGATCAGTTCCTCCTCCGTCCGGTAACCGCTTAACATATTTACACCCCTCAATCCTAAAGCGAAGCCCGAAACTTCTCAGGCGACGTCCTTTGATGTCTCAGAAATACTTATCATATCTAAAGTCTACAATTATCAATACAAAATAGCAAATACCTATATCGAATGTATTTGCATAGCATTTAGGAATGTTAATCCATGAAATCTATTCCTTTGTGATTTGAAAAAAATATGCTTCCTCATAATTTTCCCTGTGGTAATAAGCTGCTGTCAGGGCAGACTGGTCAAACACAATGCTCCACTCCGTAGACTCAAACTCTCCAAAATTATCCTTACTCACACTGTCCAGAGTATCTCTGACTTCCGCCTGTGTCATGGATGTTTTCTCCGCAATCGTTTCTGTTAATATGTCAAATCTTTCATGGGACTGGCTTGTACCGATTCCCTGCTTTTCTCCTTCCGCCAGATAAAAATTCGTCAGGACAGGCGTCTGCACCACAACCATTTCATTGTCAATATATTCCACAGCCACGCTGTTTCCGGCCGCATCCGCAATGGCAAAATGAACCATATAGTTCATGGAAGCATGGAGGTCATACTGCCCCAACAGATTCAATGCCTCCTCTACTGTGGCTGCCTGATTAAGCAGCAGTCGGGTAGCTGTCGTGGTGGTAATATCCGGCTTATTCGTATCCTGTGAAATCATAGCGCTGTCCTGGATCATATTGACGGATATGCATAAACCCTTCTCGTTCATTCCATCCAAAGGTGCGTACAGCGCCGCCATGGTCATCATATCATCGTTTAACAGACCACCGGCCATCCCGGCTCCCTGACGTATAAAGTCCAGGTTTACCGTGGAAACAGAAGAATATCCCTCCTGCGGATAAGATGTGACAACAAGTGCGTCACAGGTATTCCAGTCAAAGTTCCGCCCAAAGAGATAACCG
>JAIDME010000344.1 GCA_029050705.1 Acetatifactor sp. | reverse complement strand
AGCTATGACAACATCCTCGCTCTGACGGATGAAGAAGGCAATGTGATCGCACCTGATCTGGAAGACGGGCTCTCTATTGCCATTTTCGGGAACGGCCCTTTTGCTGAAGACCGTAATTCAAAGGATGGTCTTGCAAATCTTCTGGCAGAAGAAACCGGAGCAACTGTCTATAACTGCGCCATCAACGGCAGCTATCTGGCTTCAAGCCAGTCGGGTGTTCCTGATATGGACAGCAATCCCTGGGATGCCTTTAACTTCTATTGGATGTCGCTCTTTTCAACAAATGTCAGAGTGCACGATTTTTTTGGAGAAGCACTGGAAGCCCTGGGCGAAGATGCACCACCCGAGGCAGCGGAGATTTATGAGATTTTTTCCACCCTGGATTTTGATACAATAGACATCATTGTCATCATGTATGATGCCACCGACTATTTTGCAGGGCGCCCGGCCTTTGCCACGGATGACACTCCCGGCATGCTGTCCTTTGCAGGAAACCTGGAAGCCGGCCTGGATGTTCTGAGACGGCAGCATCCGAATACACGCATCATCGTAATGTCCCCTGCCTATGCCTTCTCTGATCGGCTGGATGAAGACGGCGACTATATCAGCAGCGATATTATCCGCTACGGGCAGGATGCACTTTCCACCTATGTCAGCAAATCGGCTGAAGTCTGTTCCGCTGCACAGGTCACCTTCGTGGATAATTTTTATGTCACATTTAACGAGGATAATGCGCAGAACTACCTGAGCGATAACATGCACCTGAATTCTGACGGCCGCAAAAAGGTAATCGAACGGCTTGTATATGCCATAAATTATTTCGACATCTTCTATAAATAACCTTATTGCGAAGTTATCATGGTATCACCAGCGGCACGTTCGCATCGCGGTAGATTACGTAACCGTCTGTCTGTCCGAATATTTCCCATCTGAAATCCCGGGGATTCCCCAGGATTTCCTTGTCTTCCCTGAGAACAATATAATGGCACTGTTTCTCCCTCGCAAGAGGAACAAGTTCTTCCAGATCTATTGTTTCCCTCTCCATGGCATCGCAAAATTCATTATTGTATCCCATAAATATCTCCCGCCCATACGGCATACAGACCATCGGAGAATACTGACGGACATATAAAAGCAGCTCTGATGGGAACACCGCCATGACTTCCCTGCCCGGTACAATGATGGCGTCGCATATATGCACCACACTGTCCGGCACATGATAAATATTTTCCGCTCTGCTGTACAGAGGATTGCTGTATACCAGTCTTCCCGATAATGCTATGAGCGCCATCGCCGCCGCCGCAAAAAGAAACTGTTTTTTCCCCTTCAGTCTGCTGCAGATACATACCGCCGCATAGGCAATAACAACAATAACCGGCATGAGCCAGCAGATGCGAAAATAGATCTCGCTTCCTACTATTTTGCAGAATACAGAAGCAAAGAGCGGGTTAAAATACAGCGCCAGCATGATGATCGGCATATATACCAGAACAATCCGCTTAGACTTTTGCTTTTCATTGACAAGCAGGTAAATCAACGCTGCCACAAACCATATCATCACAAAGCCCGTTCCCATATACCTTTGGAAAATTCTTATCACATCCGTCCACATATATGTCCGTCCTCATTCCAATACCAAATACAAAACCATAAATAATGCCGGTATCACACAGCAGGCCGCCACAGGCAGGATCACTTTCCGGCTGCGGCAGCATACGGCGGTACAGAGTCCTCCTGCCCCTGACAGCAGACAGACCAGCAACGCTCCCTGTGTACTGCACAGACAGCCGGAAACCATGGTCATACCAAGCAGCAGCCAATACCGAATGCCGTTTTTTTCTCCGCGCTGCTGCCTCTCTGCCGACATGAATAAAAGCCAAAAAAGAAAAGGAATGACTATACTGGCCAGAACCGCCTTCCCCTGTGCCGTTCTCACCAGCAAAAAATTCTCCGAAGTATAAAGGGATTGTCCTCCGAACACCACTAAAAGTTCAATAAAAATCATAAACAAAGGAAATCCCCGGCGATTATTTCCAACCAGATTCCTGCCTATCAGAAAGAAAACGGAATAGGCCATGGCAATCAATACAACGGGCAGAACAATCTGCGAAATTGTCGCGGCATGTACGCCTGACAGCCTGGAAAGAAATGCCGCCCAGACCGGAAAAGGTGCCAGTCCGTGACGTGCGTCAAGCCCCGTGGTGAAACCGGTATAGGGAAGAATCTGGTACATTGTGTCCGAGCTTTCCGTAATGACGGCTGTTGCCACATAATAAGCGTCATCACCCTCCTCGTATGCCATCGTCGCAGCAAGAACCTGCTGCAGGACAAGCAGCCCAAAAACAAGCAGCCACAAAGAGATTGCTGTCTTGTCCCTTTCGCCGCCCCGCTTTTCGGCCTGAAGCGCCTTCCGCTTCTTCCTCCTCCCGGCTTCAGCTCCCAGCGCCACAAGCAGCGCGGCCGCCATAAAGCCCCCGAACAGCATGCACAGATACCGGAAGCTGTTATTCGGATGAAGCAAAATCAGTGGCACACATATTATCTGGAAACCTGTCCAGAGAAACATCTGACCGCTCACCCACCGAAGAGGAAGATTTAAGCCCTCTCCATCGACACGGGCAAATGTCCCTCCCACAAGAACAGGAGCCGCCACAAGCAGCAATACAAGAATCAGAATTTGAATCAAAGCCTGAAGCATTGTTAAAACCTCTTAATCACATCGCAGATAAGATCAACCTGCTCCTGCGTCAGGCCGTAGTACATGGGCAGACGCATCAGTCTCTCGCTCTCCCTGGTGGTATATTTGTCCTCGCCGTGGAAACGCCCGAATTTCTGTCCCGCAGGCGCCGTGTGCAGCGGAATATAATGAAATACGGATAGTATTCTGTTGGCCTTTAATTGTGCGATTCTTGCCGTCCTCTCCTCAATGTCCTTCGCCTTGATATAAAACATATGAGCATTATGCACGCAGCCCTCCGGCACCACCGGCAATTCGATCTTGCCTGCTTCCGCCAGAGGCAGCAGATTCTCATAATAACGGTTCCACAGTGCAAGTCTCGCGTCATTTATCTCATCCGCTATCTCCAGCTGCGCATAGAGATAGGCCGCATTCATATCGCTGGGAAGATAGGAGGAGCCGTAGTTGATCCATGTGTATTTATCCACCTGGCCCCGATAATACTTGCTGCGATTCGTACCCTTCTCACGGATGATCTCCGCTTCCTCCACCTTGCTCTCATCCCGGATCAGCAGCGCGCCGCCCTCGCCCATACTGTAATTCTTCGTCTCATGGAAGCTGAAACAGCCAAAATCACCGATAGTCCCCAATGCCTTCCCCTTGTAGGAGGACATGATTCCCTGGGCAGCATCTTCGATGACTGCCAGATGATGCCTGTCGGCAATATCCATGATGACATCCATCTCACAAGACACCCCCGCATAGTGAACCGGCACAATGGCTCTGGTTTTTTCCGTCACCGCCGCCTCGATCAGCTTCTCGTCAATATTCATAGTATCCGGTCTGATATCCACAAACACGGGAACGGCACCCCTGAGCACGAAAGCATCCGCCGTGGACACAAAGGTGTAGGCCGGCATGATCACTTCATCCCCGGGCTTTATGTCAGTCAACAGGGCTGCCAGCTCTGTTGCATGAGTGCAGGAAGTTGTCAAAAGGCATTTCTTTGTTCCCGTCCTTTCCTCAATCCACTCATTACACTTTTTTGTGTATGCGCCGTCGCCGCAGATTTTCTGGTTTCTGACGCATTCCTGAATATACTCCATAGCTTTTTCCGCACAGGGCGGTACATTAAAATTGATCATTTTCTGTATTCTCCTCCTCTTTTCCAGGAACCCGTAACCTGTCCCTGCACATTTTCCGTCACCTTGCTGATGATATATTTCGGTCTGCCTTTTACCTCTTCATAAATTCTCGCAATATAATGTCCGATGACTCCCAGGCTCAGCATCAGAAATCCGCCTATGATCAGAAGCAGGAGAATCACGGTGGTAAAACCCTCTACGGAATCCCCCATCAGGAAGCGTACCAGCGTCTGTACTGCCAGCACCGCGCTGAAGAGAATGGATACCAACCCTATCACCGTCACCATCTGCAGGGGAAGCGTGCTGAAAGATGTGGCGTTGGACACAGCATATTTCATCAGGCTCCAGAAGGACCACTTGCTCTCTCCGTACTTCCGTTCCTGTACTTCATACTGTATGCTTTCCGTCCGGAAGCCCGCCCAGAAGCTTAATGCGCGGAAAAAGGTATTGCGCTCAGGAAGCGCCAGCAGCACATCCACTACCTTGCGGTCCAGCAGTTTAAAATCCGATGAAGCATTCATGTCTATCTTGATCAGCCCGCTCATGATTTTATAGAAAAGACCGGCAGAAAGCCTGTGGCCCAGACTTTCCCTGCCCCGGCTGATCTTGATCCCCTCCACGATCTCGGCGCCCTTCTGCCAAAGCTCCCACATTTTCGGAATGACCTCCGGCGGATGCTGCAGATCGCAGTCCATGACAACCACCGCATCCCCCGTGGTAAGCTCAAGTCCGGCAAAAATTCCCGCTTCCTTACCGAAATTCCGGGAGAATTCAGCTCCTCTGATCCTGGGATTCTTTTCGGAAGCCTTAAGTATTTCGGCATATGTGCCGTCTTTGGAGCCGTCGCTGATAAACACCAGTTCATAGTCAATTCCGTTCTCCTCCAGCAGCCCCGACAGAACCTCCGCCACGTTCGCTATATTCTGTTCCTCATTGTAAGCAGGCAGTACAATCGATAACAGCGCCATCTCATGTCTCCTCTCAGTAATGCATATTTTCCGTCTTGATGTACATGATCCCGTTAATGATCCTGACAGAGTTTTCCCCCGGAAAGCTGTTCATGGCAATATACTCCTCGTCAAAATACATATCAGCCATGGCTTCCGCAGGAAGAATATTCAAAGTTGCCCCCAGGTAATGCTGTATGAACAGCCTGTAGTTTTCTCCTGTGTACAACAAACTGTCCCCGTATATACCAATCATCCCGGAGGTCACAGACGCCGTGATGTCCGTCTCCGGAAACTGCTCATACCCTACCACACCCACCATCGCGATGGGAATCCCCGGATAATAACCCGGTGTCTGCTCTATCCTGTCAAGCAACCGCACACAGTAGGCATATGTCTTCTCATACCTTTTCTGCAGATTGGAATAACCGATATTGTCCGTCACCCCGTAGAAAAACACCAGAACAAAGACAGCCCCGAAGACCGCCCACTCCAGTGACGCTCCACCGCGAAGTTCCTCTGCCTGTCTGTCCACAAAAGCGACGAGTCCGATGGGAAACAACACCCACTGATAACGCATCAGCAGATGATACGTCACTGACGGCGATACCAGCAGAATAATATTTGTCACAAGCGGCAGCGCAAAAAGCGCCACTACTATTATAACGAAAAACCATGGACTCTTCCACCACTTTCTTTTCGTCGCCAGAAGAACCGCTGCGGCCAGCGCCGCACAGGCCAGCAGAATCCATGCTGCCGCGGAAATCCAGTTATTAAAAAGCACATTCCCCCTTGCTGAAAAACCCGCGAAATCTCTGTACATCCCCGCAATCCTGCTAAAAATCCCGGCAGAGGATGCCGCATCGGGTGACAGCCCGGAGATACCCTGATACGAATCCAGCTCCTTTCCCTGCAGCTGCAAAAGCACCTGCAAAATGACATAATAGAGCACTGCCCCCAGCACACCCATGTACAGATAGCGCAGCCCTTTTTTCACCTTCTCCCATGTCCCCATCCTATCCATTGCCAGCATCAGTATGGAAAAGACAGAAAGTATCATGGCAAAAGCGAGATAACCCTGGTATGTCCCCAGACTGAAAGCCAGGCAGAAGCCGCCCGGCAGAAAGCCGTACCGGTACTTTTTTGTAAACAGCACCGCCAGCACCGCCAGCAGCAGCGCCAACATATATCCATCCAGAGTAAACACATAAGCAAAAGTGGAGACAAGCGCCGGAAAAGCCACAAGCAGCCCACTGACAGCTGCAATAGCCCAGCTTTTCCTGATCTCCAGCAGTTCCGTCAGAGCCGCAGCTGCCAACCCCAGAAAAAACAACCCCAGAAGACCGATTACCCAGGGGATAGTATAAAAAGAAGAAAATCCGCAGGCAACCATCAGGAACCATCTCCCGGAGGTAATCATGTTCTGGTCAAAATAAATGCTGCTCAATCCGTCATGGTTCGGAATATCCGAGAGCATTGCAGGCATATGTATCAGAAGTCCTGTCACAAATGCCGCCAGAAAGGCCAGTCTCCATTCCCTTTTGATTTTGTCATATCCTTTTTGCAATGCCCGTGCAGGTGAAAGCATCTTTTTTCCACCGTCCCTTCCTTGCGTTTTCCCTTATCGCCCTATACGCCGCAACACGCCTGTCTTTGCGCAGTGCCGCGGAACCCTTACCGCCCCTGCGCCGGTGCCCGCCGCGTTTTTCCGAAACTGCCCAGTTCCTTCGCGCTCCTCATAGCGCCCTGTCCGTCCACAAGGTTTGTCAGCTTTTGACTGCAGCGCCTCCGCAGATTATAATCCGCCGCCA
>JAIDME010000343.1 GCA_029050705.1 Acetatifactor sp. | reverse complement strand
GTCCTCATAGAGAACGGAGATGCCTGAACCGGAAAGTGCGTGGTAAGCATAAACATACTGCTCCGCCTTTTCTCTGCCTGCGGCGTGATTTCCGTTGATACCGTCCACAGAAGGTCCCACGTCCGAAAAATCATCTCCTGCCTCCCCTGTCATTTTTGCAAAGGTCTCCGGTGAGAAGAAAAAGGAAACTGTGTCTCCCATGGCCAGGATTTCAGAACCTTCGGCCCGCTTTCCGTTCAGGGTAATATTCTTTTTCCGGAGCATCCTGTACAGGAAGCCCGTTCCCGCCGACTGCATAAACTTGTGCAGGAATTTATCCAGACGCTGTCCTGCCTGATTATTTCCGATTGTAACAGATTGCATGGAAAATAACTCCTATCTATTTCCGCTTCCGCAGAATCACAGTTTAAGCGGCCGCTACAGCATAACGCTTTTTAATGTTTCAATGACCGCCTGTGTCCTGGACGGTTCCTCCTCCAGCCCCTTCATCTGCTCCAGGCGCTCCAGATATTTGGGCAGACTGACAAAGATTTTTACCGTTGTCTCCTTGTGGCCGTCCATCTTTAATATATGATTGATATGCGTATAAAAATCGTTCTCCTGAAAGCCTTCATCCTCTGAAAATCCGCAGACAGTGTTTCCTCTGACGGCAAGGTGACTGACTTTGAAATTCTTTTTATAGGATGTGAAAACGCAGTCAAACAGTTCCGCCAGTCCGGCACTGTGTTCTTTTATTTTCTCTGTATGCTGCGGCGCACAGCTTTTAAACCGCAGGAACATGATTGCGCTGACCGCGCTTTTGCTTGCAGGCAGACAACCAAGAACCGCCACCACAGTCAAAAGGTTGAGAAGGCTCTTTGTCTGAAAAGATACTTCGATAAAAAGTGCGTCATATATACCGAAATAGAGCAGAGTGCGAATAATTTCGTACTTTTTCTGTGTATTCAGATAGTTTTCCGTTCCCTTTGCATCCGAGGTTGAAAACAGACGTTTTATCTGCATTTTTTATCCTTTCTTCATAAGGTTCATGACATCTAAAATAACCCTGTGAGGCAATATTTTTGAGAGCAGCTGCATGCCTTTGACCGGAAGGCTGCACACGGACATTTCACGCCGATAATACGAATCCCGCAGCGCCTGTTCCACAACCTTTTCAGCGCTCACCATCACAAGCTTTTTGATGGCCAGCATGGAACCACCCTGCTCTGCAATGTCAAAAAAGGGCGTGTCCACCGGTCCGGGACACACGCTGGTCACCCAGATGCCGAAAGGCTTCAGCTCCCGTCGAAGCGCTCTGGAAAAGCTTAAGACGTAGGACTTGCTGGCAGCATATACCGCAAAATCCGGCTGGGGAAGAAATGCCGCGGCGGAAGCCAGTTGAATGATGCGGCTGTTTCTGCGCATATATGGCAGCATGCGGTGCGTCAGTTCTGTCAAAGCCATACAGTTTAAACGGATCATGCCCAGCGCCGCCTCCATGTCCTGATCGCTGAAATTTCCCATCAGTCCATAGCCGGCACAGTTGATAAGCATTCGTACGGCTGCGTTTTGTTCAATCACAGCATCTTCCAAAATGTCCAGCTGCGCGCTGTCGGTTATGTCCATGGGAAACAGTCTGGTCCTGTGGCTTAAAAGCTTTGCGGCTTTCTTCAGCTTATCTTCCTTTCTGGCAACCAGCCAGAACTCGTCAATATTATGAAAGCCGGAGTCCATTTTTACGGCAAATTCCAGGCCGATTCCCGATGAGGCTCCTGTGATGATGACAATATTCATATTTCATTTTCTCCCATTCTGCCGGGCAGGCGGCATTTTAAATTTCGAATCTAACTTTCGAAAACTTCATTATAGCTTTCGATATAATAGTCCGCCAGTTCTTTCTTCTTTTCCCTGCAGTGGGCGGAATAAGCGTCCTCCACAGCGCAGACTTTCATACCTGCAGCTTTTCCGGCCAGGATGCCGGGAATAATATCTTCGAAGACAAGACATCGTCCGGGTTCGACACCAAGTGCCGCTGCTACCGCCAGATAAATGTCGGGGGCCGGTTTACCCTTTTGCACATCGCAACCGGTCATAATGCAGGAAAAACAGTCCTGAAGATTGTGGACATTCACAACATTTGTCACCAGTTCCCTGGAGTTGCTTGTGGCAATACCCAACTGAATCCCCCGCTCTCTGCAACAGGATAAAAATTCAGGTATGCCCGGTTTCAGGGGGACTTCATTGGCATACTTGTCCCATGCCATCCGGTTCCATGTCTCCTTAATCTGCTCAAGAGAGTCAGTGATAGGAAAATTCTCCTTAAAAAAGACCGCCGTCTCGTGAAAACTCATGCCCTCGATCCTGGACTGCAGGTCTTCCGGCAGAGCAATGCCGAACCTCCCCAGATATTCAATATCAATAGCCCTCCACAGCCACATGGAGTCCACCAGAGAGCCGTCCAGATCAAATATTACCGCGTCGGTATTTTGCAGCATTTCACGTTCCATAAAGAATTTTTACCTCTTCTTTCGTCAGTTCTCTGTATTCTCCCGGCTTTAATGTATCATCCAGAGTGATTCCCCCAAAGGAAATGCGCTTTAAGGCTGTGACACTGTTATCTACCGCCATAAGCATTCTCTTTACCTGGTGAAATTTTCCCTCCTGAATCGTCAACAGAATCACCGTTTCCTCCAGCTGCTGCACCTTAGCGGGCAGTGTCGGGCAGTCTTCCCCGATGTCAACGCCCTGCTCCAGCCTTTGTATATCCTCCTCGGAGAGCCCATGGTCAATACTGACACGGTAAGTCTTGTCCACGTGCTTTTTGGGGCTCAGCAGCCGGTGGGCAAGCTCCCCGTCATTGGTCAGCAGCAGGAACCCCTCCGTATCCTTGTCCAGCCTTCCTGCCGGGAAAAGGTCGGAGCGCCTGTGTTCCGGCCGCAGGAGTTCCATGACGGTGGCTGACAGCTTATCCCGGGTGGCAGAGACAATCCCCGGGGGTTTGTTCAGCATGTAATAAAAAAATTTTTGGTAGTGGACAGGCCGTCCCTGGACGCAGACAATATCTGTCTCCTCATCCACCCTGGTTTCAGCCCCCTTTACGGAGACATCGTTCACCGTCACCGCTCCCCGCCTGATAAGATCTTTCACCTGACTGCGGGTTCCGAGATTCGCTTCACACAAAAATTTATCCAGACGCATCTGCGTAAATCCTCATTTCACATATTCTGAACGGACGTCCTGTCTCATATATTGTAGAAAAATTCGAAACCGTATCATGAGAGAAAACATATCATGAAAAATTTCAGCACGAAACTCATCGCCGCATTTTTCCTGTTCCTAACCATATGTATCCTGAGTCGTTCTTCCTTAAGCCTTACATATGCCTCCCTTGGGCTGGAACTTTGGTTTCATAAAATGGTTCCGGCGCTTCTGCCCTTTATGATTCTCTCCGGCATCATGATCCGCCTGAAACTGACCGAAAAAATGGCAGGTGTGCTTTATCCCCTTATCGGTCCGCTCTACCGGGTGCGGAAAAATGTGGTTTACTGCATGGGTCTTGGATTTCTCTGCGGCTTTCCCATGGGGGCACGGGTCACTGCGGACCTTTATGAGAGAAATATGCTTACCCGGCGGGAGGCAGAGTATCTGCTGGCCTTCTGTAACAATATCGGACCGGTGTATTTTTGCAGTTTTGTCCTGCCGCTGTTAAGACGGCGATTAGTTCTTCCCTATTTGTTCGGCATGTACGGAATCCCCCTGCTCTATGGGCTGATGCTTCGCTGCACAAGCTTTCAGGACTTATCATCAGAGAAAGTATCTGTCCGGCAGGAAGTCTCAACTCTTTCGGGAAATGGACTGCTGACGGCAGTCAATGAATCCGTACAGGCTTCCTTACATAGCATTCTGATCCTTGGCGGTTATATGATTTTGTTCAATCTGCTAAACCTTCCCTTCCACACTCTGCTTGGCAGGGAACCGGCTCTTTTCTCACCTGTTCTGGAAATCACAGGCGGCCTGTCCATGCTTGAAGGCGGCCTGCCCTTATACAGCCTGCTGGCCCTGTCCTTCGGCGGTCTGTCCTGCATTGCACAAACCTACAGCTGTATCAGCGATACGGACCTTGAACTTGGCGGATACATTCGCCACAAGGTAATACTGACCTTGTTAAACGGCGGCTTTTATCTGTGCTGGTTCCTGCTCTCCCCGGCATCCTTTCTGCTCTGAAGCCTGCGCTTTTTGCGGTTATGGTATGCAATACCCTGAGAAACCAGCAGAATGATAAACAGGAGTATCACGATCACCAGACATATCTCCAGAAAAGTGACAAAGCTGACCGGTTTTTCGGCGGCAACGGCGCTTCCTGACACAGCCACGGACTCCGGAGTGCCGGATGAGGATGCCCCTGTCTCATCGCCGGGATTCCCTGCTCCGGTTCTGTTTTCATCCTCCACTGCCGGGACAGCATCTCCGCTTTCGGCCGACCCTTCTGTTTTCGGCCCCTCTGTCTCCGGCTCTTCATTGTAAATGAAGATCTCCGGACTGTCATACCGATTACTCTCGGTGTTTGGATCAAACATATTATAGGCGCGCACAATGACAGATGGCTTTGTCCCTGAGGGAACGGCGAGACTTAAAGTAAAAGTGTCCTCATATTTGCCCGTCAGCACATCACTGCCGGGCCATGCCTTCCGCTCACTGTATGTCTGACCGCCGTCAATACTGTAGGTATAAGAGAGGCGAATCATAATCCGCAGCAGACACCGTAAAGGACAAGTATCCTGCATCATAGTCTGCCTCTGAAAATTCAATCTGACAGACATCCGGCGGCGTCTCATCCCGCAGAGTGGACGCAATGGGAGCACTGTCACTTATGTCCACAAGCTGATAATCCGAGTAATCCACATTCAGCACACTGCTCTTTAAACCGAAATATTTTGCAATGGCAGTAGCGTCATTTTTTCCGAACTGAATCAAATCCTCCTCGCTGTCACAATACCCCTTGTCCCTGTCCTCATCCACATGGCAGTGTTCGATGATGGCAGCCGGAATGTCAAGAGCTACTGTCTCGCGGATAATGGCGTAATACTCTCCCCTGTCTCCCTTGCGGGTTTTGATTCCTCTGACCAGCAGACCTCTGTCCCGCATATCGGTAAGGAGCTCATAGCCAATCTGATAACCGTAATTATTAAAAGGAGCCGAAAGCGGAACCCAGACCTCGGAACCGAACAGGTCATGATTTTCCGAAGCATTATAGTGAATACTGAACAGGAAGTCTGCGTTTACGCTCTGGGCAAATGCCGCCCTCTCCTGAAAGGAAATATCCCTGTCATCGGTGCGGGTGAGATAGACCTCCACATTATCATAAAGGCTGAGTTCATCATACAATGCCTGCGCCGTGACCATATTCATATATTTTTCGTCCCAGATGCCGCCCTCCTGGGTTCCGAGATTTTCACCACCATGGCCCGGGTCAATGACAATGACGGGATTTCCGTCCGTCGACTGAAGTCTCCCGGCCGCGGAAGCGTTGACACCGGGCAGAAGAAATGATATAAGAAAAAGCGCCAGTATCCGCGGTATTGCTTTACAAAACTTCATATAAAATCCTTTCTGAATATATATCCTTCCAAATTCAAACAAACCGGTTTTCAAGGAAACTGATACATCCTTGGAAAACCGGTTCTTTGTTTCCCTGACATTGTGTTGTCAAATCACATTCGGACCTCTTCCTTCTCCCGATTCGTCCAGACCGAGCCCTTCAAATTCCTCCTCCGTCGGATGCATCGCCTGACGATTGGACTGAATCAAATCCTTGTACTGATTCAGAGAACCGATAAGGTTCTGGTAGTTGGCATTTGAGGCATTGATTGCAGATACTATAATATTTTCAAGGTCTGCAAGTCTGTCCTCTGTATACTGAGCCGCATACATACGGAGTTCATTGGCTTCTATGGTAGCCTTATCTAAAATTTCCTGAGCCTGCTGTGAGGCCATGCTCACCACCACATTTGCCTGAGCGTATGCCTGTTGCATGATTTCATGCTCACTGATCAGTTCGTTGGTATGGACTGTCGCATCGTTGATCAGCTTCTCAGCCTTCTCACGGGCATCGTTAAGAATGGCCTCCTTGTTGCTGATAATCTTTTGATAGCGTTTGATCTCATCGGGAGTTTTCATGCGCAGTTCGCGAATCAGCTCATCGATTTCATCTTTATTTACAATTATTTCCGAATTCGACATGAACTTGGGTTTACAGCTCTCAACATATTCCTCCAGTTCATCTATTATTTGCTCTATTCTGCTGCTCATGGGCATCACTCCTTGCTTTTATCTGATATTTATCATAAATCTGATCAGCTACAAAATCAGGGACACAACGGCTGATAT
>JAIDME010000342.1 GCA_029050705.1 Acetatifactor sp. | reverse complement strand
CTGGTGGGGTGTCTGCTCCCTATCGGAGCAAAGAGGCTGGGGTTTGACCCGGCGGTGATGGCCAGCCCCTTTATTACCACAATTGTTGACGCCCTGTCGCTGCTGGTATATTTCGGGTTTGCAAGCATGATTCTGGGAATTGCGTAACATAGGAGTGATAACATGTGTATTTCAATCGAGGAGTTGAATCCCACATTCCTCTATACATGGAAGGGAACCAGAGACAGGAATCGGGATGAGGCGTCTTTCCACAGCCATGATCATCTGGAACTGGCGTTCATTCTTTCCGGGGAGGGACGGTATCGTTTTGAAGACGGTATCATTCCCGTGAAGGAGGGGGATGTGCTCATTATTAATCCCGGAGTGAAGCATCAGGCGCTGGCTTGTCCCGGGGCGGAGACCCCCGCCACGGAGTTTTTTGCAGGGGCTGCGGATTTTCAGATATCCGGCTGTCCCCGAAATTCGCTGCCGGTGCCGGAGGGCGGACATGTGCTGCACGCTGAAGGAGAACTGTGGCAGAGACTGTTTAAGATGTATTCGGCTATGGAGGCGGAGAAGGCGGTCTGCAGGCAGGGGCGCTATTTCATGCTGAAGGCCTACCTGGTACAGATGATACTCCTGATAATCAGGGAGGAGTGCAAGCCTGCGGAGCGGCCGGGCGGTGATACGCTGGAGTCTGCGAACAGGAAGTATATCGTGGATCAGATAGTGAATTATCTTGAGGATCATTATAATGAAAAGATTTCGCTGGAACAGATTGCGGAGAACATGTACCTGAGTCCCTTCTATATATCAAAGGTATTTAAAAGCGAGACGGGGGACACGCCGATCCGGCATCTCATTAATATCCGCCTGGAGAAGGCGAGGGAGCAGCTGACAGGCGGGTGGGCCGGGAGTATTCAGGAGGTGGCGGCGTCCGTGGGGTATGATGACGCTTATCATTTCAGCAAGCTGTTCAAAAAACGGTATGGAATATCGCCTTCCCAGGCGAGAAAAAAGGCTTGAGAAACTGTTTACAAACAGCAGTTTTCTTGATACAATTTCCACGAAACGGAGGTAAATTTTTATGAGGTATTTTTTTGAGTCCAGGATTTCGAAAAACGAAAAGGGTTACATGATCCCTATTCCTTTCAATATCTGGGAGGTCTGCAAGCAGAGGGATGTGATTCAGGCGGATGTTGTCCTGGACAACAAGATCATTGCGTGTGAGCTGCTTCCTATAGAAAAGGGAAACTACGAGATACACATTGAGGATGAGGATGCAGTCAGTGTGGAGCTGGGGGTGCCCCACAAAATATTACTGCATGTAAACGGCTCTTTGATCCGCATGGATCAGAACAGCCCATACAGTTTTGACAAGCCTATTCGCAAGATCGACAGTGTGAATGTGATCAAGCAGCCGGAGGACGGGCTCTGCGGCCAGGCATGTGTTGCCATGCTTGCCGGAGTGACAATTGCCGAGGTCATCAGCGTGATGGACTGCAGGGAGTGGCAGGCTACCATGGGCAGGGTGATTTCTGCGCTGAATTATTACGGTCTGGATCACAATGACATCATTGTATACACGGAGGGACGGGATGCCGTTCTGCCCAAGTGCTGTATCATGATGGAGAAGATGGGGCGGTTCTGCCATTATCTGGTGCACTATGACGGCAAGTTCTATGATTCCAATCTGGGCGTGCTGGAGGAGTATGACATGTCCAAGCTGCTTGGATATCTGGAAATCAAGTGCTGACGGTTCAGAATAATTGTATGTTCAGCACGGGAGGAGAAAGATGAGTAAGATTTCAGATTATTATTCCCAGCTGGCTTTATCGCTTGGTATGCGTTATGACGTTGTACACGAGGTGATATACGGTCAGAAGGACGGTTTTGACATGGTTCTCTATGCGGCGGACAGCAGGTATCCTTATCAACTGTCCATACATACTGCGGCGAGGACTCCCGGCGGGATGGCTCTTACAAGGGAAGATTTCAAGGAACTGGGCAAGAGTGTGAAGAATCTCGGCGTGGGAAAACAGGAGGGAAATAATATCACGATTCCTCTGTCGGGACAGGTCAACCAGAAAAAGCTCAGGGACAATCTCGCAAATACGGCGACAGAGGGTATGAATGGTTTGATTTCTTTCCTGAGAACGAAGGGCTGTTCTCCCTGCTGCAGTCTCTGCGGCCAGCCTGAGGAGGTGTCTGCATACAGATACGGCGGCGCTTATTTTCATCTCTGTCCCAACTGTGAGACGAATATGCGGGGGAATATGGCTGTGGAGGCCCAGAAGAAGGCGCAGAAGAAGGAAAACCTGGTTGGCGGCATCGTGGGGGCGCTGCTTGGCTCTCTGGTGGGGGTACTCTGCATTGTCCTGCTGGGACAGATGGGCTATGTGGCGGCAATATCCGGAGCAATCATGGCCGTCGGCATACTGAAAGGATATGAGTTGCTGGGCGGCAGGCTGACGAAGAAGGGGATTGTCATCAGCGTTGTCATTATGCTGGTTATGACTTATGTGGGTGACAGGCTGGATTGGGCAATCAGTCTGCTGAGAGACGGCGGGGGCGCGGATGCGGGTTTGAATTTCTTTGAGTGCTACAAATTTGTACCCTACTTGCTTGAGAAAGGGTATATTGAGATGTCCGCTTACATCGGAAATCTGGTTCTGCTGTATTTATTTCTGCTGCTGGGAGCGGTTCCTACCATTATCTCCAAAGTGAAGGAGAGGAAGGAAGAGACTCAGATGGTAAAGATCGGCTCTGTGGGAGGTTTCGACAGCTTTAACACCCATGTCAGTTGATAACCGCAGGCGGCGGATGCCATGCCTGTACCGTTGAAGGCGGTCAGAGCAACCCGGGTACATTGTTGATAAAAAATAGAGAGCCTCGGAGGCAGATGCTTCCGGGGCTTTTTTGAACTGCCTGTTTTACAGAACAAATTATTAACCAAATATAAAATCTTCTTGCAAGTGATTGCTAAGAAAACAAGAGGAAATAATAGAAAAAAAGAGATAGCGAGAGAAAATAACGTTTAAACAAATGAGAATATGCTTGAAAAACTCTGCATATAAAACTAATATATGTCTTGATGATTAGCACTCGAATGAAATGAGTGCTAACAGAATAAACTATATGTGACATAAGGAGGCATTACTATGAAGTTAGTACCGTTAGGCGACAGAGTCGTATTAAAGCAGCTGGTTGCAGAAGAGACTACTAAGTCCGGCATCGTTCTTCCCGGACAGAATAAGGAGAAGCCCCAGCAGGCTGAGGTTGTGGCAGTGGGCCCCGGCGGCGTGGTAGATGGCAAGGAGGTTAAGATGGAAGTCAAGGCCGGAGACCAGGTCATTTACTCCAAATACTCGGGAACGGAAGTAAAACTGGATGAGGATGAGTATATCATTGTAAAGCAGAGTGATATTTTGGCAATTATCGCCAACTAACATTTGCAATTGAATCAAAGGGCCGGGAGACGGCTCAGGTTGAAAAATAAAAAAATGGAGGCATATGATCATGGCAAAAGAGATTAAATACGGTGCGGAAGCCCGTGCAGCATTAGAGAACGGTGTCAATCAGCTGGCTGATACCGTCAGAGTAACCCTGGGACCTAAGGGAAGAAACGTTGTTCTGGATAAGTCATTCGGTGCGCCGCTGATTACCAATGACGGTGTGACGATTGCCAAGGAGATTGAGCTGGAGGACGCATTCGAGAACATGGGCGCGCAGCTTGTGAAAGAAGTGGCTACCAAGACGAACGATGTGGCCGGAGACGGAACCACTACCGCTACCGTTCTGGCACAGGCGATGGTGAATGCAGGAATGAAAAACCTGGCAGCAGGCGCTAATCCCATTATCCTGAGAAAAGGTATGAAGAAGGCTACCGATTGTGCGGTAGAGGCAATTTCCGGTATGAGCCAGAAGGTGAACGGCAAGGAGCACATTGCACGTGTTGCGGCTATCTCCGCAGGAGATGAAGGAGTAGGACAGCTGGTTGCGGATGCGATGGAAAAGGTGAGCGGAGACGGCGTCATTACCATCGAGGAGTCCAAGACCATGCAGACAGAGCTTGACCTGGTGGAGGGCATGCAGTTCGACAGAGGATATATTTCTGCATATATGGCTACCGATATGGATAAGATGGAGGCAACTCTGGACAATCCTCATATCCTGATCACAGACAAGAAGATATCCAACATTCAGGAGATTCTGCCTCTGCTGGAACAGGTGGTACAGTCCGGCGCAAAGCTGCTGATCATCGCTGAGGATGTTGAGGGCGAGGCTCTGACCACACTGATCGTCAATAAGCTGCGCGGCACCTTCAATGTGGTGGCTGTCAAGGCACCCGGCTATGGTGACAGAAGAAAGGATATGCTGCAGGATATTGCAATCCTTACCGGCGGTACCGTGATCAGCTCCGATTTGGGTTATGAGTTGAAGGATACCACCATGGATATGCTGGGACACGCAAAGAGTGTAAAGGTTCAGAAGGAGAACACGGTCATCGTTGACGGTGAGGGTGAAAAGAGCGAAATTCAGGCGAGAATTGCCCAGATTAAGAAGCAGATTGAAGAGACCACCTCTGATTTCGACAGAGAGAAGCTGCAGGAGAGGCTTGCAAAGCTGGCAGGCGGCGTTGCCGTCATCCGTGTAGGTGCGGCTACAGAGACCGAGATGAAGGAGGCAAAGCTCCGTATGGAGGACGCGCTGGCAGCTACCAGAGCGGCAGTGGAAGAAGGCATCATCTGCGGCGGCGGCGCTGCATATATCCATGCTTCCAAGAAGGTTGCAAAGCTTGCTGAAGGTCTGGATGGCGATGAGAAGACCGGCGCTCAGCTTGTGCTGAAGGCACTGGAGGCTCCGCTGTTCCATATTGCTGCAAACGCAGGACTGGAAGGAAGCGTCATCATCAACAAGGTCAGAGAGTCCGAGGATGGTGTGGGCTTTGATGTTCTGAAGGAAGAGTATGTGGATATGGTGAAGGCTGGCATTCTGGATCCTGCGAAGGTAACCAGAAGCGCTCTGCAGAATGCTACCAGCGTGGCAAGCACTCTGCTGACCACTGAGAGTGTTGTGGCAAATATTAAGGAAGAAACTCCTGCAATGCCTGCCGGAGGCGGCATGGGCGGAATGATGTAATCCGATTTAAATGCAGAACCAAGCAAGGGGCTGTGAGGAAATGAGGCGGATAATCTCGTTTCCCACAGCCCCTTACTTAATATATATTCGGCTAAACTTCTTGACATAGTATTAAAAACCATGTAATATGGTACATGCAAAATAAATAATATGTATATTTTTTTTTAATAATATGCTATAATCCAACAAAATGGGTTACAGGCGGATTAGAAAGGGAGACTGAATGAATCGGTTTGAGTATATAGTGGCGGATATCGATGGCGATTATGCCCATCTGAAGCGGACGGACATCGAATCGGATGAGCTGAAGCTGGTAGCGCGGGCTCTTTTGCCCCCGGAGACCACGGAGGGAACAAGGCTTCTCTATGAGTGGATGTCTTACAGTATTATGGAGTAACGGTTGTTATGGTTAATGTTTTATTGTGCGGGAACAAAAAAGTTTTTGACGGCGCGCTGACGCAGCTGATTTCGATGACGAACAGGACACATGAGACGATACATGTGTTTGTCATGACCATGGAACTGACCAGGGTACGTCAGGATTTTACTGCGATCACAGATAAGCAGATCGCTTTTTTGAACAGTGTGATTCAAAAAAAGAGTCCCGGCAGTCTGGTGGAAAAGCTGGATGTGACGGAACTGTATGAACAGGAGTTTCATAAATGTGTCAACGAGACAGCGTACTGTACACCCTATACGCTGCTGCGCCTTTTGGCGGATTTGATTTCGGAGATTCCGGATAAGCTGCTGTATCTGGATATTGATGTTATGATCGCTAACGATATTAAGCAGCTTTGGGATATTGATGTGACGGATTATGAGTATGCTGCAGTAAAAGAGAAGTATGGCTGCTGGCTGATCCGGCCCGATTATTTTAATGCGGGAATGCTTCTCTTAAATATGGCAAAGATAAGGGAGACAGGACTGTTGGTGAAGGCCAGGGAACTGATCCGGACAAAGAAGCTTTTGTTTGCGGACCAGTCCGCCATCTTCAAATCAACCACCAGAAAGAAACTCATTCCCAGAATTTACAATGAACAGTCCAGATTTAACAAGAAGGATACGGTGGTGTGCCACTTTTGCAAGAGGCTGATGTTTCGGCCGTACCCGCATACGGAAAATTATAAGCAGTGGCAGGTGGATGAAATTCACAAATATCTGCATTGTCACGCCTTTGACGCGGATTTGGAGGAATATCTGGCCCTGAAGGCAGAGTATGAAAGTAATTACAACGATTGAAAGAAAAGCGCATTGCGGCGCACGAATGGAGGCCGAAAATGAAAATTCCTGTTTTTTTTGCGGTGGACGACGGGTATTGTCCCTTCCTTGCAGTGGCAATCCAGTCTCTGATTGACAATTCTTCTCAGGAGAATACATACCTGATAAAGGTGCTGAATACGGATATAAGCGAGGGAAACAAGAAAAAGATATTAAAGTACGAGAGAGAGAATGTAGATATTGAGTTTGTGGATTTAAATTACTATATTCAGAAAGTAAAGGATAAGTTATACACCAGGGATTATTATTCCAAGACAACCTACTTCAGGCTGTTCCTGCCCAATCTTTATCCGCAGTATGATAAAGTGCTGTACCTTGACAGCGATATTGTCATTCTGGATGACATTGCAAAGCTGTACAATATTGATATGGGAGATAATCTGGTGGCGGCGGCGCCGGATGATGTGATTCAGTTCAATGAGGTGTTTCAGACCTATGCGGAAAAGGTGGTAGGGGTAGCAAGCTATAAGAATTACTTTAATGCAGGTATTCTGCTGATGAATCTGGATCAGATGCGGAAGTTTAAATTTCAGGAGAAGTTTATATACTCGCTTGACAGGATCACCTTTGCGGTTGCCCAGGACCAGGATTATCTGAACAGACTGTGTAAAGGACGTGTGAAGCTGATCGAGAGGGTCTGGAACAGGATGCCCATTGCCGACCCTAAGATAAAGACAGAGAACGTAAAGCTGATACACTATAATCTGGCTTTTAAGCCCTGGCACTTTGAGGATATACTGTACAAGGAATTTTTCTGGATGTATGCCCAGGAAACAGAGTATTTTGAAGAAATTCAGAGGATTAAAGAGAATTTTACAGAGGAAGATCGCTTGAAGGACGCACAATCTCATGAGAAGCTGATCAGGCTTGCAAGGAGAGAATCGGACTGTGTAGGAGATGACAGGAAGAACAGAAGATAGAAATGCTGCAGAGCGGCGGCATGGAGTCAGGGCGGAAAAACGTAAAGAATAAACGGGAAAGATGAGGGAGAACAGTTTGAAAGAGAATGTAACTGTGCCTGAAAAGGCACCGGATAGACTGGCCGTTCTTGCGAGGATTGAAGAACTGGAGCGGGAGGGAAGGTTTGACGTGGATGCGGAGGAGGACCCGCCGACCCTGCCCCTGGAGCCGGATCAGATTGACTATCTGAGGGTGAAACCAATCAGCAAGGCGAAAGTAAAGCTCTCCTATGCCCTGGCCGGGAAGTTTCTGGACGGGCTGTTGAAGGACGGCAAGCTGATCCTGAAGGAAATCAGAGGGATGGAATACCTGAACGGGCTGACATCAGGAACCATTATTACCTGTAATCATTTTAACCCTTTCGACTGCTTTACGGTGGAGCATTTGTTCCGCATATCGGAGCATCAGGGTAAAAGGCAGCTTTTTAAGGTGATACGGGAGGGGAATTATACCAATTTTCCCGGATTCTACGGATTTCTGTTCCGCAACTGTAATACCCTGCCCCTGAGCCAGAACAAGAAAACCATGTACAATTTTCTTCGGGCGGTGGATGCGATCCTGCAGAGGGGAGATTTTATCCTGATCTACCCGGAACAGAGTTTATGGTGGAATTACAGAAAGCCCAAACCCTTGAAGAACGGTGCGTTCAAGTTTGCTGTGAAAAACCGCGTTCCCGTATTGCCTGTTTTTATTACCATGGAGGACAGCGATGTTTACGGGCCGGATGGTTTCCCGATTCAGGAGTACACGATATTCATTGATAAGCCCATATATCCTCAGAGCGGCTTGACGGAGCGGGAGCAGGTCAGTGCCATGCGCCAGGAAAACTATAAGGTTTGGAGCCGGATTTATGAAGAGTTCTACGGAAAACCAGTGGAATACACAACCGAGTAAGATTATTTATTATAAGGATGAATTGAATGAGGAATTTTCCGAAGCACAGATTGTACCCAGGGTTATCGACAAGGATTTTCGGTATTTTCACGGAAAAATCTGGAACTTCTGTTCTCTGGCTGTGCAGAATGTGCTGAGTATGCCAATTAAGTTCCTGTATCAGAAATTAAAGTTCCATTTAAAATATGTAGGCAAAGAAAAACTGAAGGAGTGCAATAACAGGGGATATTTTATATACGGTAATCACACGCAGCCTTTCGCAGACACTTTCATTCCAAGTGTGGCTAACTACCCGCACCGCAACTTCTTTATTGTCAATCCGGAGAATGTTTCAATGCCGGGGCTTCGTGTGCTGGTGGAGATGCTGGGAGCGATTCCCATTCCCGGTGACATGGGCGGCATGAAAAATTTCGTGAAGGCTGTGGAGGATAAGATTCAGAGGAACTGTTCTGTCACCATCTATCCGGAGGCCCACATCTGGCCTTATTACACGGGAATCAGGCCATTTAAGGCAGTCTCCTTTCAGTATCCCGTAAAATTGGACTGTCCGGTTTATGCCCTGACAAACACTTACCATCGGCGGGAAAAAAGATTTGGCTGCATCTCTCGGTTACAGAACAGGAAGAGTGCAAAGACCGATAAGGTGGATATTGTCACTTACATTGATGGTCCTTTCTATCCGAATGGCAGCCTGAAGCCGAAGGAGCGGCAGCAGGAGCTGCGGGATCGGGTGTATCAGTGTATGGTGGAGCGCAGCAGGGAAAGCGATTATGAAGTGATCGCATACAGGAAAGCAGAAGAAAAACCAGAATGAAAAAACCAGAATGAGCGCCGAAGCAGACGCTCATTTTTTTACCTGTCAGTTACGAATACTTACCTCTTGTGCAATGCCTATTTACAGCCTTTGAATTCTCTGTATACTGTAATTGTAAACACCTGATACATAAGCAATGGCGGCAGAAAATACGGTCGCAGCAAAGCTGCGACATGGGGGTTTGTATGAAGGTCAAAATCGAGATCGTGGAAGGGCTGGAGGAGGAAGAAGTGGTTATCCGCTGCGGAAGCCTGAATGACTCCGTCATCAGCCTTCAGAATTATCTTTCAAAACAGAATAACGGCAAACGATGCCTGCTTCTGGCTGACGGAGGTACGGATTTCTTCATACCCATGGAGGACATCTATTTCTTTGAGACGGAGGGGCGGGAGATAAGGGCACACACGGCGGATAAAATTTTTTCCTGCGGTTACAAGCTATACGAGCTGGAGGAGATGCTGCCGGGAAGCTTTATGAGAATCTCAAAATCCACCATCGTCAATCTGGATTATATCTATTCCATTACAAGGAATCTGACGGCATCCAGCATGGTGGAATTTAAGGACAGCCTGAAAAAGGCCATGGTGTCCAGAAGCTATTATAAGCTTCTGCTGGAACGGTTGAATGCGAGAAGGCTTGGAAGATAGAAAGGAGAGCAAAGCGATGAAGGGCAAGTTTGAATTTAAAGTAAATAAGGGCGGTAATGTATTTTGGGGTATTCTGTTCCTGCTGGGAGCAGCGGCATTTTTGGTGAGTAAACTGGGAATTTTGGAGGGCATCGGATTCTGGTCTATTCTGTTTACCATCGGATTGGCAGGAATTTTTCTCAATGGTCTGGTCAAGAGAAGCTTTGGCCAAATGATGTTTTCGCTGGCATTCATGGTGATCGTCAATGACGAATTTTTGGAACTGGAGGCCATCACGCCCTGGCCGGTGCTGGGGGCGGCGCTGCTTGGTACGATCGGCTTAAATCTTTTGTTTCCGAAGTTTCACAGGACAAAAAGTTATAAGCTGATTGCAGGCGGAGAGCACAGGGTAGGGGACACTGTCTCGGGAGGTGATGTTTTCTATGAGAATGCCTTTGGCAGTACGATCAAGTATGTGGTGGGTGAAATATCTCAGGTACGGGTGGACAATGCCTTTGGTGCCATGGAGGTTTACTTCACGGATGCCGTTCTTAAGGAGCATGCGGCAAGGGTATATGTAGATTCCGCCTTCGGCAAGGTTACCCTGTATGTTCCGAGAGGGTGGAAGGTAGTAAACAATGTGACACGGGCATTCGGTGCGGGATACTCGGACTATGAAAACAACTCTCAGGGGGAGAATACCCTGTATATTTCAGGGGATATTGCTTTTGGCGCGTTGATGATCCATTCCGTCTGAGGGCGGATTTAAGCAGGGGTGTAAAAATGAATCAAAAAAATATTAAAAGATACAGACAAAAGTTTTATGAGAAAAACAAGTTAAATTATACTTTAACAATTATGGCAACCATTGGATTCAGTGTCTTTTCAGTGGTGCTGGCAGGTTTGCTCAAGGAGCTCATGGACCTTGCCAGCGGCGGAAGTATGGAGGGGCTGAAATACTGTCTTATGATGACTCTTGCGGTGGTGGCGGGATACTGTGTGGTGTTTCTTGTCCTGCGGTCCGCCAAATACAATTTTATGAGGAAGGCAGTGGCAGGTTATCGAAACTTGGCATTTCAGGACATTACTGCAAAGAGTATCGGCTCTCTCGGGAAAGATAACAGCAGTAATTATATATCGGCTCTGACAAATGATGTTACATCCATCGAGTCCAAGTATTTACTGGCGGAATTCAGTATGCTGGAGGCTCTTTTGACAGCGGCGCTGTCCCTTGTGCTGATGTTTTATTACAGCTGGGCCATGACACTGGCGGTAATTGGCCTTTGCATTCTGCCTGTGATCGTGTCTGTGATCTTCGGCAGCAGGGTTGCCGAGCAGGAGAAGCAGATCAGTGACTGTAATGTGGGCTTTGTGGCCATGGTGAAGGATCTGCTGAGCGGCTTCAGCGTTATCAAGAGTTTTCAGGCACAGGAAGAGGCGGGAACTCTCTATGCGGACAGAAATGAGCATCTGGAGCAGGTCAAGTGCAGGCGGCAGAAGACGGTGAAGCTGATAGAGCTTATCTCTACTCTTGCAGGCATTTCCGTCCAGCTGGGGGTGTTTCTCCTTGGGGCGTATCTTGCCATTAAGGGGCAGATCACGGCGGGAGTGGTGGTAGCTTTTGTGCAGATGATGAACTACGTTCTGGGTCCCATTAACCAGGTTCCGGTTTTGCTGGCTGAAAGAAAAGCAGCGGCAGGGCTGATTGAAAAGCTGGCGGCATGCTGTGCGGAGGATGAGGACGAAAGGAAGACAGAGCTTGTGAGCGGCATAGGAGGTGGTATCCGGTTTGAGCATGTCAATTTCTCTTACGAGGAGGGAAAGGCTGTGCTTAAGGATGTGAATCTTGAGTTCGAGGCAGGAAAGAGCTATGCTGTTGTGGGTGCTTCCGGCTCCGGAAAGTCCACACTTCTGAACCTGATCATGGGAAGCTATGACGGCTATGAGGGCAGAGTCACCATGGGGGGAAGAGAACTCAAGGATGTGAATGCGGACAGCATTTTCGATGTGGTTTCCGTTATTCAGCAGAATGTCTTTATCTTTGATGACACTGTGAAGAGAAATATCTGTCTGTTTAAGGAATTTCCGCCGGACGCGGTAGAGTCGGCGGCATCCAGGGCAGGGCTGAGAGAACTGATTGCGGAAAAGGGCTGGGATTACGGCTGCGGTGAAGGCGGCGCCCATCTGTCGGGAGGCGAGAAGCAGCGCATCTCCATCGCCAGAAGCCTGCTAAAAGAATCACAGGTGTTATTGGTGGATGAGGCAACCTCTTCACTGGATGCGGAGACGGCGGACAGTGTCACCAATGCCATTCTTGACATTGACGGGCTGACGAGACTGGTGGTGACTCACAGACTGGATGAGAAAGCGCTGAGAAGATTTGATGGCATTATTGTGATGCGGAACGGTCGCGTGGCGGAGCAGGGAAACTTTGGGGAGCTGATGGATAGAAAGGATTATTTCTACTCGCTGTATCAGGTCAGCAGAGAATAGTGGCGGTTGACGGAAGAAGGGCTGTCGTGTTGAACGGTAGCTCTTTTTTTGGTCTTTTCGACTTTTTCATTTGTTTTTTGTCCAATACAGTTGCAGAGGGCAAGAGCACATTATTATGATAAACAAAAAGTACTGTGCGGATGTCGGAGCAATTTGCCCCTGATGTCAAATACGATATAGGGAGCAGGATGTGGACGAAAGATATGTGTGTGCGATTGCAAGATATATGATAGGTCTTTTTTACAGGGAAGACCGTTTTAAAAAGGCAAAATATTACACGGAGGACATGGTATGTATTGTACCCGGGCATCAGGAAAAAAGGAACTGCCGTATTCTGCACAGAGAATGCAGGATTTGCCTGAACAGGCCGGACGCCGCATCCGTTGTGGGCAGTTATCGGCTGGTCAGTTCCTCGGACAACGGAGGAAGGAACATGTCGCTTTGCCGCTATTCGGCCCTGCTGCAGTACATGTGGGGAACTCCCAGGCTGACGATGCTTCATATATCGGAGGAGCCGGGGAGAGTTTTCCGCCTGACGGATGTGGTGGAGCACACTTATTTTCTGGGCGAGGAGGAAATTTTGTATCTGGAGTCCGGTCACAACCGCGTCTTCTGGCATACCGGAAAGGAGACCGTGGAGGTGACGGGCACACTCCTGCATGCAGAGAGCGGACTGCCGGACAGCTTTGTGAGAATACATAAAAGCTTTATTGTAAACAGTCTGCATGTGGCAGGAATCAACCGCTGCTATGCAGAGCTTTCTAACGGGGAGCGGCTGCAGATACCCGTAAAAAGATATACGGATGTCAGAAGAAAGCTGATAGTCAAAAGAGAATGCGAAGCAGGGAGGTGGCGTTATCATGGACAGCAGTCGGGTTCACAGAATTGACAGAACCGGCGCAGCCGGCAAAAACGGGCCGAACGATGAAGCGGGTTCGGAGGTCAGAGTTCCTGTTGATGACGAAATCCTTCTCACAGGGAAATGCCTGCTTGAGTTGCTGCGGGACAATCTCTGCCCCGGATATGTGAGGGACAGGGACAGCATCCTGCTGACGGCACCCTGGGAGGAAGAAGATTACAGAGTTGGTGTTTATCTTTACGACATACAGGATTATTCCCTGGCCGTTGCAGCGACCACTGACATGGGCGGAAATATGCTGCGGTTTCCGCCCAAGGTCGTGGAGCTTTCTTATATGCTGTTTTGTAATGAGAAGCATCGCTTCGGCGGTCTGCAGAGAGAGCGGCTGCAGGGTATTTTGAATGAAATGATCCGCACACTGCACGATAACCCGACGCTCATACGAGAGGACGGGGAGAAGGTGGGCATCTCTTTCCTGTGTGAAAGTGTAGAGTTCAAAATCCGCCTGTGGGGAAGCTTTAACCAGCCGCTTCAGCCGGCGTTGTACCTGCGGGCGGCGCCCGTTCCCGTTGCATCCGCCAGGACACGAAAGGTGAACAGGGTAAAGGAGAGAAATTACGGTCTGGAAAGGATGTAGTTTAAGGTTCCTATCGGTATGAAAGTTTTCCAAGGCTGAAGTGTGAAGGAGACGGTTTATGGATGGTTATCATTCCGTAGAGGAACAGATACAGGATTACGTTCGTATTTTCCTGGCGCTGCAGCAGAAGGATAAGGACGTTGAAAGTCTTTTTAAGAAGGAAAAAAAGTGCATTGAAGAGAGGGAGCGTCTGGCGGACATTTTTCTGCCGTCGCTTTTTCTGAGGGAGCGATATGCCCTGACGGAGACGGAATACTGGTTGGTAATGCTGGCTTTCTGCTGTGAAACAGAGGGCGGGCTGTGTCTGGATTTCCGGCAGAAGCATCAGGAGCGGCAGCCGAATATCCGGTACGGGCTACACCTTCTGTCCTCTGTGCTGTCTGTGGATTTCAGACTGATTGGGGAGCTTTGCAGGCGGAATGGTATGCTGGGGGATATTCTGCGGCTTCCGGGTGAGGAGCAGGCCGGGCTGCTCTCAGCTCCGCTGGCCCTGGGAGACGGGGCCTTCCGTTTTTTGTTAACCGGCGGTCTCCCGGAGGGGGAGGAGTACAGCTGCGTTCTGCCGGAGGAGACAAACAGCGGCGTTCTGTCGGGTGGGGCAGGCCAGCTCTCAGGCCCACCGCTTCTGATGCTGCACGAGACGGAGCATGACAGGCTGTGCAGATACCTCTCCATGGCGGAACCGCCTAAAATCCTGCTGCACGGAGTGAAGGGATGCGGAAAACATACGCTGGTGAAGCAGGTGTGCGCGGAAGAAGGCCTGAGTATAGTCTTTGTAAAAGTATCAAGGCTTTTGCGGGAGGAGACGGAGGGCAGACAGCGAATCATGCAGTCATTGCGCCTGATATGCAGGCTGGCATGGCCGGTACTTGTACCGGAGCTGGTTGAGACGGAGGATACGGCTGAGAGCGGTGCGGTGAGCCGGGAGAAGGAAAGCTGGGAGGGGTTATTTTTATCAGAGAATTTTCCCCGGTGCCGGATGATCTTTTTGACGGAGAGCAGTCGGGAGGCGCAGCGGGCGGGACAGTATGCGGATGTCAGGATGAATCTGTCGGAGGTGCTGTCCGTAGAAGAGGTGCGGGTGGCGCTGGACGGCTGGATTCCTGAAAAAGATCGCCGGGAATGGCAGGAGGCGCTTTTGGGGCGGTATCGCTTCTCCGTGGGCGAGATGGAGAAGAAGCTGAGAGTTGTAAGTATTTTGGCGGAGGAGAGACAGCTTACTTTGAAGGATATGACGCCCTGGACGGAGGGTCTTAAGGAGCACAGCATGGATTCCGGGCTGGGAAAAATGATAGAGAGCAGATGCACACTGGATGATATTGTACTGCCGAAGGACTGCAGGGAGCAGCTGGAGACAATAATGAGGCTGGCGAAGAACTGGGGCGGAGAACAGGGGCTGCATATGCTGTTTCACGGCAGTTCGGGGACCGGTAAGACCATGGCTGCCTCCGCTATGGCAGGTGAACTGAAGCTGCCTCTTTTTAAGGTGGACTTGTCGCAGATATTTGACAAATACATAGGAGAGACGGAAAAACATATGGATGAAATATTTCGTGTGGCAAAACGGGGGCGGGGTCTGCTCTTTTTCGATGAGGCGGATGCACTGTTCGGAAAACGTACAGGCATTCAGGATTCCCATGACAGATACGCCAATGTTTCCACGGCGTATCTGCTCCAGCGGATAGAGGAGTATGAGGGGATTGTGATTCTGGCGACCAACCTGCTGGACCACTTTGATGATGCCTTTGTCAGGCGGATCCGGTTTGTCATCAGATTCCGAAAACCGGACAGGGAGGACCGGGAGCGGATGTGGGAAAAGGTTTTGTGGGGAGCATTGCCTGTGGCGGCGGATGTATCCGCGGCGGAGCTTGCCGGGGCAGCAGACTTAAGTCCTGCCAGAATCAAGGCGGCGGCCCAGGTGGCGGGACTGCTTGCCAGGTGCAGCGGCAGCGAGACCGTCACCAGAGAGCACATCAGAAAGGCTCTGGAACTGGAGGCGGGAAAGGATGAGACGGCACTGAGAGGGATTTAAGAGGGCCGGCGGCAGGGGTGAAAGGTAACATCTGGTAAGCTATGGACGGTAAAGGCTGGTTTTGCGGGTTGAAATTACATGAGAGGAGGAATAAAATGGTATCTGTCAGTATAGGCAGGAGAAGGAGACAAGAGAGGACAAAAGCCACGTCCGGCAGCACGGGGATTCCCGGGGCGGTTCAGGCAAAGTTTGAGGCGGCTTCAGGATTGTCCTTTGAGGATGTCAGGGTTCATTATAATTCATCCCGCCCGGCACAGCTTGGGGCATATGCTTACACCCGGGGAAACCAGGTGTACATTGGTCCCGGACAGGAGAGACACCTGGAGCATGAGCTGGGGCATGTGGTTCAGCAGAAGTGTGGGCTTGTAAAGGCAGATGGATATATTAACGGTGTTCCCGTCAACCGTGACCCGGGACTGGAGCGGGCGGCGGACCTGGGGGCGAACCAGCCGGTCCAGGGGTTCTGGAAGAGTTTGTGCGGTGTGGCGCAGATGGCATCAGCCGGTTTGGCCTTTGATGAATGTCTGACGGAAAGGGAGACAATTTGGTCAGGCAGAGACAGAGGAGTGAGTGGGAGACCTGCGGCCCAAATGATGATGAGGGCAGGGGGTGAACAGGCTGGGGATCCGGCAGAAGTCGGTGAAGCAGCTCATGCAGTGTCAGCAATAACGCCAGGAGATTTGTATGCGTTTGGCAATCGTGCGCAGCCAAGAAGAGCGAGACCGCAGCAGGATTTTGGGGTGGATAGTGAGGAACAAGATGTTGGACCGGAGATACCTCCGTTTCCTAAAGGAGCGTCAACTTTTTCAAATGTTGATGGAGCGCCTTTAACCGGACATTATCATAAATTACCCGGCGGGACACAATTACCGAATGGGCTCGGAGTTGTTGCGGATGGCAGGGATGTTCATGCTGATTTACTGCAAGCGCATGGTGCGGGACATCATACGATTTTTCCGACCGTCAGGATGCAGGTCAGGCAGTTTAATGATTTGTTTACGGGGTTGCCTTGGCAATATGAGGGCCAGAAGAGGCCTGAAAGACAGAGACAGGCCGGAGGGCAAAGGCAGAATGGAAGACAGATACATCATGGAGGAGCAGGATGATTGATGGATATGAAGAAAATATTAACAAAAAATTAGATGAGATCAGCGGCTTTAGGCATGAGGATATTAAAAATCTGGACAGGGATTCTGATGAAACGGCAGACTTGGTTTTAAATATGCTTTTGG
>JAIDME010000341.1 GCA_029050705.1 Acetatifactor sp. | reverse complement strand
GGCGTGCACAGTCCCGGATACTTGTCCGCGTGGGCCATCCAGTCAAATTTTCCGCTGTCCACAATGGCACCGCCTACCGCCGCGCCGTGACCGTCCATATATTTTGTGGTGGAATGAGTCACAATATCCGCTCCCCACTCAAAGGGTCTGCAGTTCACAGGAGTTGCAAAGGTATTGTCAATGATCAGAGGAACTCCGTGGGCATGGGCGCACTTTGCAAACCGCTCAATATCCAGCACCGTCAATGCCGGATTAGCTATAGTCTCTCCGAACATTACCCTGGTATTGTCCCTGAATGCGGCATCCAGCTCCTCCTCCGTAGCATCAGGGCTCACGAAAGTAACATCGATTCCCATTTTTTTCATGGTGACGGAAATCAAATTGAAAGTGCCGCCATAAATGGTGCTGGATGCTACAATGTGATCTCCGCAGCTGCAGATGTTGAACAGGGCATAAAAATTTGCCGCCTGGCCGCTGCTGGTCAGCATGGCCGCAGTACCGCCCTCCAGCTGGGCAATTTTCGCCGCCACATAGTCGTTAGTGGGATTCTGGAGCCTTGTATAAAAATATCCGCTGGCTTCCAAATCAAAAAGTTTCCCCATATCCTCGCTGGTATCATACTTAAATGTAGTGCTCTGGATGATGGGAATCTGACGGGGTTCCCCGTTCCCCGGCGTATAACCGCCCTGCACACACACGCTGTTTATCTTCATACAAAACTCCTCCATTCCTGAACCGATGATTCAGTATTTTGAACCGGCTTACGCATATAAAACCACTTTTCAGTATACACATTCCCGGCTTAAAATTCAACTGTTTCCATAAAAAAGCGAAATAAAACAGAGCATCCTGAGATGCTCTGCGCAAACAAAATCTTTACTTCATTCAATCCTGTGCCACGACCTCCCGGTAGAACTCCGCGTAATCGTTCCTCTTCTCCTTGGTAAACTGAATGGCAGCCCTTGGATGCTGATTCAGGAGTCCTGTCATCAGATACTGCAGATCATAGCCCCAGACCACGCCTTCCGCCTTCAGTTTATTCATGTAGGAATCCACAAACTGGATAGCCGGATATACATTATATTTCGGGTTACGGAGGAAACCCAGCAAAAGCTCCATTGCACAGTTTCCGGCCCCTCTTCCCATGGAAGCGTATGTCGCATCCAGCCAGTCAACGCCATCCCCAACGGCCTCAATGGTGTTTGCGAAAGCAAGCTGCTGATTGTTGTGGGCGTGGATACCCACCTTTTTACCGTACTTCTCCGCGGCATTCATGTATATGTCCGCCAGTCTGGCCATCTGCTCCGGGTAAATTGACCCATAGCTGTCCACAATGTAAAGCACATCCGCAGGAGTCTGCCCCAGAATATCAAGAGCTACCTTCAACTCCCCCTCCTGGGCATTGGAGATTGCCATGATATTACAGCTCACCTCATACCCCTTCCTGGCGGCATCCTCAATCATCTCCACTGCGCCCGGAATCGTATTCAGATAAGTAGCTACCCTGATCAGATCGATGGGACTGTCCGCCCGGCTGATAATATCTGTTTTATAATCGCAGCGTCCCACGTCCGCCATAACCGCTATCTTTAAATCCGTGGCATTCTCGCCCACGATGGCTCTTATATCCTCATCGTTGGAAAATTTCCACTTGCCGAATTTATTCACATCGAACATTTCTTTGGATGCCTTGTAGCCAAACTCCATATAATCTACGCCGGCACGCAGATTTGTCAGATACAGTGCCTTTACAAATTCATCCGTAAAATAAAAATCATTTACCAGACCTCCGTCCCGAAGCGTGGCATCCACCACCTTCACATCGGGCCGATATTGAATCAAACTGGATATTTCCTTCATAATCTCTGTCCATCCTTTTCTCATCCGCAAGTCTGCAGTCCCTCCACAGGCTGCCGGACATACCTTCATCACCAACGGTTGTTCCGCACAATGGATAGTTTAGCAGTTTAAAGTGCAAAAATCAATAGTAATTTACAAAAAAAGGTGTATAATAGACAATATCTATTATTTTGCACGGGAGGATAACATTTTATGAACATCGCTATCGTAACCGGGGCCTCCAGCGGTCTCGGCGCAGAATACGTACGGCAGCTGGACGCCGGCGAATGCTTCAATGAAATATGGGTGATTGCAAGAAGGAAGGAACGGCTTGCAGCACTGCAAAAGCAAGTAAAAACCCGCCTGCGCCCTCTCGTATGTGATCTGACGAAGCAGAAAAGCATTCGGCAGATTGCAGCCCTGCTTAAGAAGAAAAAGCCCAATGTCCGGGTTCTGATCAACTGCGCAGGTTTTGGAAAAATCGGCAGTTACAGACATATTCCACTGGAGCAATGCGAGCAGATGATTGACCTGAACTGCCGCGCCGCGGTAACGGTTACCCAGATTGTGCTTCCCTACATGCACCGGGGTGCCCGCATTCTGGAAATCTGTTCCACCTCAGCTTTCCAGCCTCTTCCCTACATGAATGTTTACTCAGCGTCCAAAGCTTTCCTGTACCGCTATTCCCGCTCTCTTGCCAATGAACTGGCAGGCACGGGCATCCGGGTTACCGCCGTGTGTCCCTTCTGGGTCAGAGGTACGGAATTCATCGGTGCTGCGAAAGACACCGACGGCAGTCACCAGGTCAACAATTTTCCCCTCTCCTCTCTCAGCGAAAATGTTGTCCGGCGCTCTCTTAAAGACAGCCGACATGGTCGTGCAGTCTCCACGCCGGGTTTTGCCTGTACCATGCATCGCATACTTGCCAAGTTTGTTCCAAGCAGCCTGATGATAGCAGCATGGAATCAGTTCAGGAGGTAATAGTGTGAAAAAGAATCACTGGTTGTATCTGTTTATTGTTGTCATGACTGCAATAGGATGCTGCGGCTGCGGCAGCGGTGATGCCAGTGTAAACAGTCTCCATGTGGAGTCCTTTTCTTCCGAATCGGAAACATTACAGTCGGAACCCGTGTCCCAGACTGTGTCGGAGCCCTCGCTCACGCCGGAACCAACGCCGGAACCCACACCCACACCGGAACCTGAGGTCATCAGCCTTACTGTCTCTGCCGCGGGGGATGTTTCACTGGGCATTCTTCAGATTCACGGCTATTCGGGAACTTTCCGTGAAATGTATGATTTAAAGGGACCTGACTACTTTTTGCAAAATGTATTGCCTATTTTTGAAGAAGATGATATGACTATCGTGAATTTTGAGGGTGTGCTGACCGAGTCAACGGATTTGGTGGAAAAGCAGTATAACATTAAAGGAGACCCCTCCTATATCGAAATCCTGCCTCTGGGAAGCATAGAAGCCGTCAGTTTCGGCAACAATCACCGTATGGATTACGGACAGCAGGGAAACGATGATACTGTGGCCCTCTTTGAGGAAAATAATATTCCCTATGCCTATGACGATAATCTCGGCATTTATGAGACTCAGGGAATCCGCATCGGTTTCGTCTCCGTAAATGAAGTCTATGATGGCGAAGCAGTGGAAGTCTGGCTGGAAGACGGAATCAAACAGCTGCAGGAGGAAGATGTGAATCTGATCATTGCCTGCTGCCACTGGGGCATTGAGCGGGATGACTATCCGAATGACTATCAGCAGGAACTGGGCAAAAAATGTATTGACTGGGGCGCAGATCTGGTGCTGGGCTGCCACCCGCATGTTCTGCAGGGCATCGAAGTTTACAACGGAAAATTTATCCTGTACAGCATGGGTAATTTCTGTTTCGGCGGCAACCGAAACCCTGCGGATAAAGAGACTATGATTTTTCAGCAGACCTTTACCTTCATAGATGGCGTAAAACAGGAGGACCGGCAGGCTAAGGTTATTCCCTGTTATATCAGTTCGGTCATGTCCCGGAATGACTACTGCCCCACCCCCGCGGAAGGCAGCGATTACATGTCCATACTGGAACGAATCAATACCCTCAGCGAGCCCTTTAACACAAAATTCGCCGAAGACGGAAGCTATATTCAAGAGAAGAACACAAAATAAAAAATCGCCAGCCCCTTTGATTCGGGTTCCCTGACGATTTTTCCTGCCGGCAGCGGGACTTGAACCCGCACGTTGTTGCCAACAACAGATTTTGAGTCTGCCTCGTCTGCCATTCCGACACGCCGGCATGTGTAAGATTTCCTCACAGCAGAACTAATTTTAACACAGAACTGTCTACTTGACAAGCAAATTCGCATATTTTTTTAGGATTATCAGGGGCAGGCAATAACGACATCTATGTCAGTTTCATCTCCACCGAGATTCTGTTTCCTGCTGCAGTCACCTCTGCAAGACTCCCCACCACAAGAGGCATCATGGGCGGACGATGGCCCAAATCAACATCCATGATAACGGGCACATTTTTGCGCCCTGCAATCTGCAGTACGGCATCATATTCGTCCAGGTTTATGATAGACTCTCCATTGGCAGGTCTGCCGATCATAAATCCCTTCACATAACGCAGCCATCCAGCCTCCTCCATCTGCCACATGGCGCGTCGGATGCCAAACACATTCAGATCACAGGATTCCAAAAACCAGATAATTCCATCTTCCCTGTACTTCTCTGCAAAATCCACGGTTCTGTCAAAACGGGTGCCCAGCAGATTCACCAGGCAGTCCATGCAGCCGCCCAAAAGCCTTCCGGAAAACTTCAGTTCCTTCGAATCTCCCGTGCCGTCCGCAATTTCTCTGTCCCCCATAAACTTTCTGATTTTTAAAGTCTCTGTCAGATTATAAGGAGCACAGGGATTCTCCTCACCCTTCAGACTTTCCTTCTCCCAGGTTCCATAACTGCTCACCGTTCGCACCTCTCCGGTCAGAACGCCGAAGGCATCCCGCACCGACTCATGCAGAGGCTCCATCCCGAAGGTGGAAGCACAGGGACCATACACGGATGCCGTGTCCGCCAAGGTTGCCAGCGTAAAGGTCAGATTTGTATTGTCGGAATACCCCATAAACCACTTTGGCTCCAGACGTGCCAGACAGTCAAAATCCACATAAGGCAGGATTTCACACATCATTTCCCCGCCGCCGCAGGAGATCAGGCAGTCCGCATGGGAGGCAAACATCTCCATAACCTCCGCACCGCATTTTTCCGGTGTATTGCTGATTCCCACACCGGCATCCTCATAACAGTTGGGTCCCAGCAAAATCCGGTAGCCCTTCTCTTCCCAATTTTTCAGCGCACAATTAAAAGCTGTCCTGTACGGCTCAGTGGCGCAGCCGAAGGACGGCGCCAAAAATCCGATTGTTCCGCCCGCAGGCAGATTCTTAGGATATCTCATATACTATTCCTCAATTTTTTCCACCTGCGTGGTTGGAATTTCTTTACAATTCTCACTCTGCAGGAAACATTTCGCCAAATATCTCAAAGCCGTCAAAGGTTGCAAAATAATCTTTAGGAGTCTCAGCCCGTCGAATCAGTTCAACGCTTCCATCCTCATGCAGCAGCAGCTCCGCAGACTTAAGTTTTCCATTGTAATTATACCCCATGGAAAATCCATGGGCTCCGGTATCATGGATCACAATATAATCCCCAATCTCCACCTTGGGCAGCATGCGGTCTATGGCAAACTTATCATTGTTTTCACACAGTGACCCGGTCACATCATACATGCAGTCACAGGCTTCTTTTTCTTTACCGAGGACCGTAATGTGGTGGTAGGCACCATACATGGCAGGACGCATCAGATTCACCGCACAGGCATCTACCCCCAGATACTCCTTGTAAGTGTGCTTTTCATGGATCACCTTTGTCACCAGATGCCCGTAGGGTGCCATCATGAAACGTCCCAGCTCGGTGTAGATTGCCACGTCCCCCATACCCGCAGGAGTCAGGATTTCCTCATATGCTTTACGCACCTCTTCTCCTATGACACGAATGTCATTTCCTTCCTGCTCCGGCTTATAGGGCGTTCCGATACCACCGGACAGATTAATGAACGTAATATGTGCCCCTGTTTTCTCCTTCAGCTGCACGGCAAGCTCAAACAGCTGTCTGGCGAGAACGGGATAATACTCGTTTGTCACCGTATTGCTGGCCAGAAAAGCATGGATACCGAAATTCTCCACTCCTCTTGCCTTTAAAATGCGATAACCCTCAAACATCTGCTCCGTAGTAAATCCGTACTTTGCATCGCCGGGATTATCCATAATGTCCGTGCCCAAAGAAAAATATCCGCCGGGGTTAAAGCGACAACTCAATGTCTTCGGAAGATACCCTAAAGTCTTCTCCAGAAAATCGATGTGAGTAATATCATCCAGATTGATAATGGCTCCCAGTTTTGCCGCATAGACAAACTCCTCTGCGGGGGTATCGTTGGAGGAAAACATAATGTCCTCTCCCCGAATGCCAATGGCATCCGACAGCATCAACTCCGTAAGTGAGGAACAGTCACAGCCGCAGCCGTAATCCCGCAAAATATTAATCAAAAAGGGATTTGGAGTAGCCTTTACCGCAAAGAACTCCTTATATCCCGGATTCCAGGAAAAAGCTTCCTTCAGCGCTTTTGCGTTCTCCCGGATACCTTTTTCGTCATAAATGTGGAAAGGTGTAGGGTACTTCTTCACAATCTCCTCCACCTTTTCCTTTGTCACAAATGCCTTTTTTTCCATAATGTCTCCCCTGTAATTCCTCTAAAGTAAAACCTACAAAAGCCTGCTTCTCATCTCCTCCGCCGTCATGGGACTGAGATAAGCCGGTGCCACGTCAAACACAGTCTTACAGCCCGCCAAGCCCTCTTTGCTCATGCGATATGCCGCCCTGGCATAAGCTACCAGCACACAGGCTGTAAATTCCGGATTGGAATCCAGCTTCAGACTATACTCAATGACATGGTTATGCTCGCCGTTTATACCTGTTTTCCCGGTCCTCAACACTAAGCCGCCATGGGGGATGCCTGCATGGTCACGCTGCAGTTCCTCCTCTGTAATAAAATGGACAGGAGTGTCATAATCCGCAAAATAATTTGGCAGGGTCGTGATCTCTTCGTCAATC
>JAIDME010000340.1 GCA_029050705.1 Acetatifactor sp. | reverse complement strand
TGGGTGCTGCTTCCGCAATCTCGATTCCTGACTTTTCTGTCAGACCGTACATATCGGCATACTCGTATAGGATGTTAAACCCCTCCGTATCGTTATAGGAACCGTTTCTTGTGGCGAGGCGATACCCGACATTATAAAAGTAATAGTTGCAGGAATCCCTGATGGCGGTAGTGAGATTTTCAGTTCCATGGCCGCTCCGCCTCCAACATCTGGGTGAAGGCACAACTTCTGCAAAGGTACCAACACAGGTAACCCTGTCCCGCATGCTGATTATGCCTTCCATGAGGCCGGCAGTAGCCGTCACCATCTTGAAGGTGGAGCCGGGGGCAAGAGTAGACTGAGTCGCGTAATTCCACTGAGGGTTTGCCTTATCCGCATTCAGTTTCGCATAATATTCCGCATCCACGGAGTTCGCCATTTTATTATTGTCATAGCCCGGATAAGAAACCATGGCAAGGATATCGCCGTTACTTGTATCCGTGATAATGCAGGATGCATTACAGGGATCCAGCGCCAACTGTGCCGGCGTAATATCAATGCCGATAATCCGGTTCTTCATAAACTCATAAGCGGATAGCTTGCCATTGTACAGCGCATTCTCGTCCTCCGGAGGAATCTCTACCAGTTTCTGCTCACATAGCACCATGCAGACCTGCTTTCCGCTGATAACATCCGAGAGCAGCATATATTTATAAAATCGTTTCTGGAATTCCGTATTCTTGTCTACCATTGCAATAATATAATCCAGAAGCACATCGTATATTTCCGCAGAATCAGAATATTTGTCGCCAATACTCAGTTTGCTTACATCAATCCAATTTTTGGATATACAGTACTTAAGGTACTCATTCAGACTTATAACCTCGTTAGTAGCCCACGCAACCTGGGTTGCATCATTGGCATCCACCGCTTCGGTTATAATGACGCCGTTTCTGTTCAGCAGTGTCACAATGTTGCTCTCGTATGTCTGATATTCCTTTGAAAGCTTATTGTAAGGTGTCTTCCCTTCTGTCAGCTCATACTCCAGCTTCTCATAAACTTTTGCTTTATACTCGAGGTACGCCTGATAGACAGCTGCTTCCGTTTCCCCTGCATTCTCAGATGCCATATGCTTCAGATCAATAACGGAATTGTTGAACATGGTATAATAAACATCATAGATAGGTATCTTAATGTCCGCGCTGCCGGCATTTTCTGCTGCCTTATACTCCTTCGCATTGATTATCTTGTCGGAGACAAGTCCCGCCAGCCTCTGTTCCAGAATATTGTAGACCGCCTTTGTGAGATCTATGTCGATTGTGAGATAGATGTCCTGTCCTGCCTGTGCCTCCTTCCGCTCTTCGATGGAGATCACCTTTCCCATGTTGTCAACCACTACCTTTTCGTAGCCCTTGACACCCTGGAGTGTGGTTTCAAAGGCTGCCTCAATACCGCCCTTTCCCACCACATCATTAATATTGTATACATCATTGCCTTTGCCAAGTTCCTCCATTTCAGCGTTCAGGGAGGTTAGTTCGTCCGAAGAAATCTTGCCGGTGTAGCCCAGCACATGGGCAAAATACTTACTGTCCACATATTTCCGGATCGTATCTTCCACGATAGTGACACCGGGCAGTTCTTCCGAATTTTCCATAATGACAGCCACCGTTTTTTCGCTGACATCGGTAGCCACCGTAGTGCCTATATACTTGCGGTAGGAGGTAAGATCCATAGCGTAACGGATTGTGACAACCTTCAGCCAGTCTTCTCTGCTGTATCCCATTCCCGGAATAAATTTACTTTTAGTATCCTCCGGATCCTCATATTCACCAATGGAAAATTTCTTTTCGGAAAGGTATTCCATGACTGTTTCCGCAGTGGCGGCTCTCATCTCATCATCCAGTTCCCCAACCGTTCTCTTTCCGTAAATATCCGCCAAAAAGCGCAGCAGGCTTGTCCCCTCTACTGTAAATGCAAATTCACCATCCTCGTTCAGCATAATCTTGAAATCCGTGATAACATGGTCTCCGTTTCTCTCAATCATGTGAATCAGCTTCAAGACAGTCTCATTCAGATTTGCATTCTTTTTTCTGCCGGACTCGAACACATCTTCAATCTTCACCGAGTATGCCAGTTCGTTATATGCCAGAATGTTTCCGTTTCTGTCATAAATATTTCCTCTGGTGCTGGCAATATCTCTGGTCTTTTCCGTCTCCAGCACAAAATTCTCCAGATACTCTTCGCCGTGGACAATCTGCAGATCGAAGCATCGGTAAATCAGAACAGCTCCCAGGATAAAAAAGACAAGGGTAAAAATTGTCAGCCGGCTGGTAAAAAAGCTTATTATCTTTTCCTTAAATTCGTCAAACATATCTCTAAGCCCTCCTTCTTTCCCGGGCTTCCAGCTTTCCGTTCACCTTTAAAATGAGCGGATAAAGAAACAGTGTAACCAAAATGGTGTAGAGCACCTCCGGCAGAATCACATGTGAAAAATAGTATGTAAACTGAAATTTGCCGCGAAGCATAAACAAAAGTATATAGCAAAGTGTGCCGTAGGACAGATCGCTGGTAACTATCAGCGCTATGGGAAGTTTAATATCTTCCGGATAGAATATACGGCTGAACTTGCCGTTCAGATATCCTATGTACATCAAAACAAGAGCGTAAAAGCCAAGAAAGCTTCCAAAAAAAATATCATTTAACATCCCGCAGAAAAAACCGATTATCAGCCCTTCCTTCTCTCCTCTCATAAATCCGAATGATGCCGTCAGGACAATCATCATGTTCGGAATAATACCGGCAAAGGAAATATGACTGAACACGCTGCACTGCAGGATAAAACTGCCGATCACAAAGAGGGCCACAACAAATTTTCTGAGCATACTGTCCCTTCCTTTCTTTAAGGAACCTGTTTAATATCCGTGATAACCAGTACCTCTCCCAGGTGTTCGAAATCTACCGCAGGTGTGATCAGACCGGATTTTGTCAGATTATTGGCATCCTTTTCAATATAACTGATGTATCCGATCAGGATATTCGGAAGAAACTTGTCACTGATGTTGGAGGTTACCACTTTATCTCCCTCCACCACCATATTCTTGCTGTCCACCAGCTGGCTGAAGCTGATACAGTTATCCGCCATAAGTTTCAGATCCCCGGCCACCATCATGTTGTCCTCTGTGGAAAGGGTCATACCACTGACATAGCTGTTGTCCGAAATAATAGAGTTCACTCTTGCCCATTTCGGTCCCACCGATGTAATGCGTCCAACCAGGCCTCCGCCCGCGATAACGTTCATATCCACGGCAAGCCCGTCATCACTGCCCTTGTCGATCAGGAAGGAGGAATACCAGTTGCCGGCGTCTCTGGCGATAATGCGCGCCCCGACTTTATTATAC
>JAIDME010000034.1 GCA_029050705.1 Acetatifactor sp. | reverse complement strand
GGGTACACTATTATGAGGGATATCCCATCAGTGATGTGGTACTGCCCACAAGACTGATGAAGCTGATGGGGGCGAAGATTCTTTTTTTGACAAATGCGGCGGGAGGAGTGAACACTTCCTTCCATGCGGGAGACTTAATGCTGATTAAAGACCAGATTTCCGTCTTTGCACCAAATCCCCTGATCGGGCCGAATATAGACGAGCTGGGAGTAAGGTTTCCCGACATGAGTACGGTGTATGATGCCGGGCTTCAGCAGATCATCCGAAATACCGCCAGGGAAAACGGCATTTTCCTGCAGGAGGGAGTCTATGCCCAGTTGACGGGGCCTTCTTTTGAGTCCCCTGCGGAGATTCGGATGCTGCGGACTTTAGGCTGTGATGCAGTGGGCATGAGCACAGTGGTGGAGGCTATTGCAGCCAACCATATGGGCATGAAGATATGCGGCATTTCCTGTATCTGTAACCTTGCGGCGGGCATGACGGCCACGCCCCTGAGCCATGAGGAGGTGCAGGCGGCGGCAGATGCGGCGGCACCGAATTTCAAGAAGCTGGTAACGGAGTCTGTGAAGAACTTTTAGGGCATAATGATGCATCAGGGTATCGAAAGATATCAGGATTTTTTATAACAGGAGAAGATCATGGAGAATATAAAAGATATTGATGCAGCGGCGCTGGTGCAGGAGGCTCTGGATGCCAGAAATAACGCATATGTGCCGTACTCCCATTATGCTGTGGGAGCCGCACTTTTGACGGAGGATGGAGAGATATTCTCCGGCTGCAACATTGAAAACGCCTCTTACGGCGCCACAAACTGCGCGGAACGGACGGCTTTTTTCCGGGCGGTCAGCCAGGGGAAAAGAAAGTTTCGGGCTATTGCCATTGCAGGTGGCATGGAGGGGGAAAAGCCGGTGGAGTATGCTTATCCCTGCGGCATCTGCAGACAGGTGATGAGGGAGTTCTGCAAGGATGATTTTATAATAATCGTAGCAAAGAGTGCGGAGGATTTTCAGGAGTACCGTCTGGAAGAAATCCTGCCCTTTGGATTTGGAGGTGAATCGATCAGGTGAATATCAGGC
>JAIDME010000339.1 GCA_029050705.1 Acetatifactor sp. | reverse complement strand
ATACTACGCAGGACTTGATGGCGTCCACCTGCAGCAGGAAATCACTGATCAGCCCGAGAATATTGGGATCGCAGGGCTGGGATTTGATAACTGCAAATTCGTAATCGTCATTGTAGCTGTATCGGATCATTGCAATTCCCGCAATCTCCAGTTCCCGTAAGGACAGATTGGAATTGCGGAACAATGTGATCAGGCCCTTGTCAACCTGTACCGCCTCCCGCATATCCATGTCCAACGGGTTATACAGCTCCGAAAACTGGTTGGTGTCCGTGTACAGTCCATAGTACAGCGCCGTTCCAAGCATCTCTTCGCTGTTTACGTCAAAGCCTTCTTCCCGCAGCAGCTTCCACACAAGAGTGGCACAGCTTCCCAGGTTCGGATTGATAATACTTTGAGGAATAGCAGTCTTTTCCAGCTGATGATGGTCGATGATCGCCACATTCTCAGAAAAAATGCCCGTAACATTGCCGGAGCCGAACTGGCAGTCTACAGTGAGCAGCAGACCGTCCACATGCAGCGTCTCGCCCCTTCCGACACTGATATACTCTACCGGCAGCTTCAGCTTCTCCACCATCAGCGCCAGATTGGATTTCTGAATTTTGTTCCTGCCGCTGTAGACCAGGCGGACATCCTTGCCCTTGCTCCGGTAATAGCAGTATAAGCCGTAACCGGATGCCAGAGCATCCGCATCCGGATTGTCATGGCATTGGATTGTTATTTTATCATACACCTCAAGATCTGACAGTTTCATATTTACACCCCTACATGTGCTTTAGTTGAAATTTCAATGGATCAGTGGTGGAAAAGCCTGATACCGGTAAACACCATCACCATCCCATACTTGTCACAGCACTGAATCACAGCATCATCACGGACAGAGCCTCCGGGCTGGGCAATATACTTTACACCGCTCTTATGAGCTCTCTCAATATTGTCAGAGAAGGGGAAGAAAGCATCGGAACCCAAGGTCACATCCTGCATCCTGTCAAGCCATGCCCGCTTTTCCTCCCTTGTGAACACCGGGGGTTTCACCTTAAATGTCCTCTCCCATGCGCCGTCAGCCAGCACGTCCATGTACTCATCGCCTATGTATACATCTATGGCGTTGTCTCTGTCTGCCCTTCCAAGTCCGTCAACGAACTGCAGGTTCATAACCTGGGGAGACTGACGCAGGAACCAGTTGTCCGCCTTCTGTCCGGCAAGCCTGGTGCAGTGGATACGGGACTGCTGGCCCGCGCCAATGCCGATTGCCTGACCGCCTCTGACATAGCAGACAGAGTTGGATTGGGTATACTTTAAGGTGATCAGCGCGATCTTCATGTCAATCATCGCATCTGCCGGAATCTCCCTGCTCTCCGTGACGATATTGGAGAGCAGATCCCCGTTGATGTCCAGCTCATTTCTGCCCTGCTCAAAAGTAATGCCGTAAACCTGCTTCTTCTCCACAGGTGCCGGTACATAGGAAGGGTCAATCTGAATCACATTATAATTTCCGTTTTTCTTGGATTTCAACAGTTGTAAAGCTTCGTCCGTATAACCGGGAGCAATGACTCCGTCGGATACCTCCCTCTTGATCAGCTTTGCCGTATCCGCGTCACAGACATCGGACAACGCGATAAAGTCGCCGAAGGAGGACATTCTGTCCGCGCCTCTGGCCCTGGCGTAAGCGCAGGCAAGAGGAGATAACTCACCCAGATCATCCACCCAGTATATTTTTGCCAGAGTATCATCCAATGGCAGCCCTACTGCCGCACCGGCGGGTGATACATGCTTAAAGGATGTTGCCGCCGGAAGGCCTGTGGCGTCTTTCAGCTCTTTCACCAGCTGCCAGCCGTTGAAGGCATCCAGAAAGTTTATATATCCGGGCTTGCCGTTCAGGACGGTGACAGGAAGCTCACTGCCGTCCTCCATATATATTCTGGAAGGCTTCTGGTTCGGGTTGCATCCGTATTTCAATTCAATCTCGTTCATTTCTTTTCTCCTCTCCGTCTCTGATGCTTTCTATAGAAAGTCGATTGCTTCGCGTTGACACGCTCCCGCAATCGCCGCCGCTATTCGCAATCCGAGCTATCGCTCTCCTTGCTCATACCGGCTTGCCCGTCCAATGTCTGAACATCTGTGCAAGCAAGCTTGCCCATCTGCTCAGCCGCTGTCCGGGACTTTCATAATAGCTATACATTCTTGTTTACAATCCGTGTTTCGTACTTTCCTGTGGCAATCTCCATGTACCTCACAAACAGGGACACCTTGTTGTCCTCGTTCAGACTTTTCCAAACTGTTTCAGTAAAGCTGTCGATGTCACCGGAAATCTCCACCTGCTTCGGTTCCCCGGCAAAGCTGGGCAGGGGATTGCCGTCGTGCATATAAGTGTGGATAAAACGCCCCTCACCTGCTTTTGGATTTTCATAGGTAAAAGTGTTGCGGACACAGCAGGAAGGATCCCCATCCTGGCTCTTCAGGATGGACATTGAAAAATGAAAGCTGCCTTCTTCAAGCCGCAGAATGCCTGAAATACTGGGTGTATAATTCGGCCCGTCAGGCTCAAATTCCCGGCTTCTTAAAGATTGCTCAAAAGTAAGCCCTGCTTTCAGACCGTCATACACCGTGTCTGTCTGATCTCCATTTGTGACAATCGTGTCATTTCCCAGTACCCGCACCGGCGCGTAAATGATCAGGCTGGGGTCCTCCAGTTTGGAAGGGTCAAAGGCCTGTGTGCGAATGCCTTCCCCTTCAGTCACAAACACGCGGTTTCGGCTGTTGGAGCTCCTGCCCATAATAAAATACGCTGTGACTGCGTATTTTCCGTCTCCGGAGCGTCCGATGACGATTCCCCTTCCGGGGTATTCATTATTTTTCAGTTCCTGTTCCAGCTGCAGCATAATTATCCTCCTCATTTTTCATCAGCTTCTCACAATATTTGGACTCAAACGCATCCCGTTTCATAGGGCGGTCAAAATAATATCCCTGAATATATTTGACTTTCATTTTTCTCACAATACGGTACTGGGACTCCGTCTCAATGCCCTCCACACAGATATTGGCTCCCAGTGTCTCTGCCAGCTCCGCAACCATTTTCACAAAGGACTGGGAATAGGCGTTCTCCGCCACCTCTCTTACAAAGCTCTGATCTACCTTGATCATATCAAAAGGAATCTCCCTGATATGGTTCAGGGACGAATATCCCGTGCCGAAATCGTCCAGAGCGATCTTAACTCCCAGTGCCTTGATCCGGTTTAAGATTCCCTGCATACGCTCCATATCATTGATAGCAAGACTCTCCGTTACCTCCAGCGTCAGATTTCTGGGTTCAATCCCCGTCTCCTCGATGGTCCGCTCCACAATTTCCACTATATCCGCCTGCAGCAGCTGTACCACGGAAAGATTTACGTTTACTTTATAGTCATAGCCTGCTTCATTCCACCTGTGACACCGGATGCAGGCCTCCCTCAGCACATAGTTGCCGATAGGGTTGATCAGGCCAAGATATTCCGCGAGAGGAATAAATTCAGCAGGCGTGATAAATCCCAGCTTTGAACTGTTCCAGCGGAGCAATGCTTCCGCTCCTGCGCACTGACCTCCACTCTGCACATCAACGATGGGCTGATAATAAACCTCGAACTCATTGTAACCATCCACTGCGGCATCCCGCATATTCTTCTCCATGTCGAGACGCCTTCCCGATGCGGAATTGATACTGTCGCTGTATCTTGCCATCTGGTTTTTTCCGCTCTTCTTTGCCTCGTACATGGCTATGTCTGCCTTTTTCGTCAGATCAGCCACAGAATCTCCAAGGTCCGGAAACGTGACAATCCCCATGCTCATGGTGCAGTAATAATCCGTATCCTTTAAAAACCAGGGCTTTGCAAAAATTTGCTCGATGTCTTCCAAAATACTGTCGATCTGCGGATACTGTTCCGGCGGAACAATAATAATAAACTCATCTCCTCCCACACGGTAACAGGCACGTTCAATGCCCTTTACTCTCTGTAATGAGTGGGAAATAGCCTTCAGCAGCACATCACCGTACTGGTGCCCCAGCCCGTCATTAATGTGCTTGAAGTCGTCCAGATCAAGATAGAGAAGAGCGCCTGTAGCATTGGTCTTCTTTGCCTGGTCAATCTGTCTGGCCAGGTCGCGCTCACAGCACATTCTGTTATAAAGTCCTGTCAGGAAATCCGTGTAAGCCTGCTGTTCAATCTTCCGCTGATACTGCTTCTTGTCCGTAATGTCATACAGAGAATACAGAACAGCTTCTGTTCCGTCTACCCAGGAAATCTCCTTGAACATCAGATCGTACCAGCGTTCTTTCTCTATGTGGTAAACCTCATAATAACCATTCTCATTTCCGGCTGTAATTCCCTGCTGTAAAAGATCTGCAAGGGTATTCTCCTCCAATTCCTTCGCAAAAGTATTCTGCAGCCTCCGGTTGGCAAACAGTCTCTCCCCCGTTTTCTTCTGTGTGACATAAATGGCACAGCCAACATTATCCAGAATGGCTTCCAGCACCGCATAGGAACCCGCCAGAGAATTTTTCTGAATCCGCCTTGTCAGTATACTCTGAAGAACCTTCGCCGCATCTGCCGTGAACTTAATCTCCGGCATGTTCCAGTTGACGTTTCGCTTCCTGTGATTCAGAGAAAGCATCATGCTGCCCACATTTTCCTGCCGTATGATAGGGAAAATGATCACCGCCCGAAGTCCAATGGCATCTGCTTTTCTGTGAAGCTCGTCATCAGTGCAGTCCGATGATATGACAAGAGGCTTGTCCGTCTTTAAGATCTCCGGCACTTCCAGCTTTCTTGTCTTATCATAGGTAGACACTATACCCTGTTCGCACCACTCACAGAGAACCTCCATCTCGGTTCCCTCGCTGTTCAGCTGATAAATCTGCGCCGTATCCACCTGAAGGTGTCGTCCCAGAATACTCAGCCACTTATTCATAACCGCTTCTATCCTGTCATCACTGTCCAGCAGCTGCACGATTTCCGTGGTGGCCTCTATGGATTGGAGCGTCCTGCTCATCTCCTGCTCCGCATATTGACTCCTGCGGCATTCCATCTCTGCACTGAAGCAGGATATCTTATTCATCATCAGCGTATTGCTGGCATCCCGCAGCAGGTCGAGGACGGCAAGGAATCCTGCCTCATCCATACCGTCCTCCTCAAGAGCAAAAACCACCCAGCACAGGACAGTCCTGCCCTCTACCCGCACTGCAACAGCGGCCACACGGTCTTTGGACTCATGGAATTCCTCGATTGCCTGGTCTTCCAGCGAGCCCTCTTCCACCCGCTCAACCACAGCCTTCACCTGTTCTGATTCCAAATAGTCCGCTGTCTTCTCCAGCTGCGTCTGATTTCCCGAACCGCCGGTAATCTGCCGTCCCTCACCGTCCAGACAATATACGCACACACCTGCCACCCGGCAAAAGTCCTCCTGCAGATGCTGCAATTTCTGCTGATCTATCAATTCCGTGTATCCATTGGATACGTTGGACACCTTCGTCTGCACAATTTACCTCTTTACTCATCAACACTATAGTTAGGCGCTTCTTTGGTAATATGAATATCGTGAGGATGGCTCTCCTTCAGGGACGCTGCAGAAATCTTCACAAACCTGCCGTTTTCCTTCAGTTCCTGAATATTGTGCGCGCCGCAATAACCCATGCCGGAGCGTAATCCTCCCAGCAGCTGGAACACCGTATCCTCAACATCACCCTTGTAAGCCACACGCCCCTCCACACCTTCGGGAACCAGTTTCTTTGCGTTTTCCTGGAAGTATCTGTCCTTACTGCCGTTCTCCATAGCCGCGATAGAGCCCATGCCGCGGTATACCTTATACTTTCTTCCCTGGAACAGTTCATAATCCCCGGGGCTCTCCTCGCAGCCCGCAAACATACTTCCCATCATGCAGGCATTGCCGCCTGCGGCCAGCGCCTTGGTAATGTCTCCCGAATACTTGATGCCGCCGTCTGCAATAATGGGCACCCCGTATTCCTTAGCCACATCATAGCAATCCATGATTGCCGTGATCTGCGGTACGCCGATGCCTGCAACCACACGGGTAGTACAGATAGAACCCGGTCCGATACCCACCTTGACAGCATCTGCACCGGCTTCGATCAGATCCCTTGTGCCCTCGCCGGTGGCAACATTTCCTGCAATCACCTGTAAATCAGGATATTTCTCCTTGATCATCTTCAGACAGTTCAATACATTTTGGGAATGGCCATGGGCGCTGTCAAGAACAATGATATCCACCTTGGCATCCACCAGCGCCGCCACTCTGTCCAGCACATTTGCCGTGATGCCCACTCCGGCGCCGCAGAGCAGTCTTCCCTGTTCGTCCTTTGCAGCCAGGGGATATTTGATAGTCTTCTCAATATCTTTGATGGTGATAAGACCTTTAAGATTAAAATCCTTGTCCACAATGGGCAATTTTTCTTTCCTTGCATCGGCCAGAATCTTCTTTGCCTCCTCAAGGGTGATTCCTTCCTGCGCGGTGATCAGGCCCTCGCTGGTCATGGACTCTTTGATCTTCTTCTTAAAATCTGTTTCAAACTTCAGGTCACGGTTTGTAATGATCCCCACCAGCCTGCGCCCTTCCGTAACGGGAACGCCGGAAATCCTGAACTTTGCCATCAGCGCATCCGCATCAGCCAGCGTATGCTCGGGAGTCAGAGAAAAAGGATCGGTAATGACGCCGTTCTCGGAACGCTTAACCTTGTCCACCTCTTCAGCCTGTGCCTCGATTGACATATTCTTGTGAATAATACCGATGCCGCCCTGCCTTGCCATCGCGATCGCCATGCGATGCTCTGTCACGGTATCCATCCCCGCACTCATCATAGGAATGTTCAGCTTGATTTTTTTAGTCAGCCAGGTGGAGATATCCACCTGATTGGGTACCACCTGCGAGTAAGCCGGTACCAGCAGTACGTCGTCAAAGGTAATGCCTTCACCGATAATCTGTCCCATTTTTCATCCTCCTGCGCTTTGCATTTATACTTGTATGTATAACTCATAACCCCGGACACAGACAATGCCGGGGTTATTTTTTTACATTAACCATTTTGGGAAGAATCGCTTCTCCTGCGATTCTTCAGTGTGAAGCCTGAAATCACTCAGCGAGGTCTTTTCGAGCTTAGTGATTTCCTTCACACTTTAGTCGCTGAACACCTTTCTGGGGGCAGCGTTCTTCATAATCTTGACCAGTTCGGGACTTGGGCTTAAAATCAGCCGCTCGCCGCCCTCATAGTACATGACGTAGCGCAGATCCGGCTGCTCCTCATACCCGATGCTGTAATCCTTATCCTTGGTCTGACGATTCCTGAAATTATCCAGATGATAGCTTTTGATGGGCGCAAATATCTCCATTCTGTCCAACTGATAAACGGCAACCCGCTTTCTCTTTGATTTGCCCATCACCTTGTCTATCGTCAATTCCTTGTCCAAATACAGATACTCATATTCCAGATCCGTGTACATTCCCACAAAGTACGCTCCCACTCCTGCCACTATCGCAAGAATAAACAGGATCATACTCATAGACAGAAACATCAGAACCAACAGCATGGCTGTCAGCAGAAACAGCAGATATTTAAAAAACTTTCCCAGCATGGAAGACTTTGCCTTTACCAGACATTCAATATATGTTTCACTCATTTTTCTACCTTATCCTTTACAAAATAGTATTATATCTATGATAGCGCAACTTTCTCCAAGTTGCAAGCAAACTTTCTGAAACGTGAAGGTTTTTATCTTTTTTTTAGATTCTGATTAGACTGACTTCATTGACAAGTTTTTACAAGACTCGTATGATGTAATATGTAAATGTCCGATGAATCGGGAAAAGCTGCATTTCATCGCAGGTTTACAAATATACAGGAAAGGCGGAAATATCATGCCTGTAATGGATGAATTCAGGGAAGAGCGTGCCGCCATGAAGAACGGCACACTCAAACAAAAAATTGCCTATTTCTTTGATTATTATAAATGGTATGTCGTCTTCGGCATTGCAGCCGTCATCTTCGCGGCCTCCTTCATATACCAGTTGGTCACCAACAAGGAGACCGCATTCTGTGCCATGCTGCTCAATGCCGCCTCCCGCAGTTATTCGGAGGGAACGGAAAACACCGGGGCCTTCGCAGCATATGCCGGTATTGACACGGACAAATATGATATTGTATACGATACTTCCGTACAGTTCGGCGCAGAAACCGGATCCGACTATTATGCCGCACAGCAGATACTGGTTCATGTCAGCGCCGCGGATGTGGATGTGATGATATCCGACCCCTCTTTCCTTCTGCAGTATGCGTACATCGGAGATTTCTACGACCTGCGGGACTTTCTTAATGCGGAACAGATGGATAAGTACAAGGATTTCTTCTATTATATAGACGGAGCCGTCATGGAGGAGATCGAGGCGGCCAGAAAAGACTATGACCACGAATATGAACCTGTCTACGGAGATCCAATTCACCCGGAAAATATGCAGGATCCCATTCCTGTGGGACTCTTCCTGCAGGAAGGATGTCCTCTGCTGCAGGATTATCTCTTCTCGGGCGACAATCCTGCCCTCAGCGTTTTGATCAACACAAAGCATCCCGAAACAGCATCCAAATTCATAGATTTTCTAATGGATTAAAAGCAGCCGCCCCTTGCGGCTGTTTTTTTACTGTCTTTTACTGCCGCACATTCGGCACCTCAAAACCGTTATACATGGTGAAAGGAGGATTCAGGCGTGTCCATGGACTTAGATGAACAATATGATAAAATATACCGCTACTGTTTTTTCAGGCTGCGCCAGCGGGAAACGGCAGAAGATATTACTCAGGAAACTTTTCTCCGCTTTTTTGAGAGTACCACATACCGAAATACCGGGCAGGCCCTGCGGTATCTTTATACC